>JAGPVI010000211.1 GCA_018067115.1 Bizionia sp.
TATCCTATTAATAATAAGGAAGCCACACTTTTTAGGGTGTGGCTTGTTAATTTATTACTAATTATGCTTAGTCGCTATCGTGTGTATTGAATTCTATTTCGGCAACAGGTGTTTCATTAGTAGATTTTAAGCTTCCGCCTTTTGGTTCTATAGTAATGCTTAAACCCATTGTACCTTCAGAGTAACTAAGTTTTTGTAAGCGTCTATCGGTTTCACTCAAAATACCTAGACTTACCATTTTACCTTGAATATCACCCCATATTTGGTAGCACTTTTCGGCAGGTAAGGTTGGTAAAGTCACGACATCTATCATAGATGTTTTGTCTTTTGGGTTGATGTATGCAACCGTTTTTAAATTTTTAGCACGTCTATTCCCTTTTAAAATATATTTTTCTGTTTCTGGATTATTAAGTTGTTTAAACTCTAAGGCTAAGGCCTCTAATCGCGCATTGTTTTTTTGTAAATCACTTCTTATGTCAAAAAGTTCGTCTACAATGACTTGATTCTCATTAGTTAATTCTGAGTTTTTTGTTAGTAAAAATACAGAGCTTCCAGCAAAAAGAAATGCAACAATACTAGCGGCAACGGCATAGTTAAGCCACGATTTTCTGCTCTTTTTATTCAAAACGATAACCGGTTCTGTATCTAATTCTTTTAATATAGAATCTAAAATATGGCTAGGCGCTTCTTCAGCATTTACCATAGCTACTAATTCTAAATTATTTTGAAGTGATTGGTAAGCGGCTGCAACTTCTGGATATTTATTAATATAACTTTCAACTAAGAGTGTGTCTTTTGGTGATGTCTGACCTATAAGATAGCGATCTAATAAATCGGATTTTAAAAATGTGTTTATTTCAGCGTTCATCATTATTACTGTTAAGGGTTGTAAATCTTTTTAAGTTCACGTAATCCTATTTTTAATCTTGATTTAATGGTTCCTAAAGGGATGTCTAATTCGTCGCTGGCCTCTTGTTGTGTCATTCCTTCAAAAAACAGCGCGTTTATAACTATTTGATATTTTAAATCTAAAGAACTTAGGTGCTTTTTAATGTCTAAAGTGTCTTGATTCAAACTATTGGTTGTCAGTTTATATACGTTAGAATCTTCAATTTGGACTTCTTTTTGCGATTTATTATTTGTAGATCTTATTTTATCGATCGCAGAATTATAGGCAATGCGATAAAGCCAAGTAAATAATTTTGCCTTTTCTGGATTATAGCTCTTAGCGTTTTTCCAAATCTTAATAAAACTTTCTTGTAGGACGTCTTGCGCTAAATCATTATCGGCAATTACTTTTTTTATAACGCCTAAAAGGGAGCCCGAATAATTTTCATAAAGCAGTGCCATGGCTTTTTTGTCGCCATTTTTAAGTAATTCTACTATTTCTATCTCTAGTGTTGTACTCAAAATAATTATGTAAGTGCGTTAGATTTATTGATTTGAAAGTAGATACCCAAAGCTTTTATAGAATATTAACTTCGGCTTCTATTGATATATTAAAGATACGATAAATTGTTTTCTGTATTAATTGAGATAATGCTAAAATATCTTCACCGTTTGCGCCTCCATAATTTACAAGCACTAAAGCCTGGTTTTTATGAACGCCATAATTATTAAAAGTTTTGCCTTTAAAACCTGCTGTTTCTATAAGCCAACCTGCCGGTATTTTCACCTCTGTTGCAGACACTGGATAGCTTGGTATATTTGGGAAATTTTGTTGAAGTTCTTTGAACTCTGTAACGGTAATTATAGGGTTTTTAAAGAAACTACCACTGTTACCAATCTCTTTAGGATTAGGTAATTTGCTTTCTCTAATGGCAATAACAGCCTGAGAAATAGTTTGAATGGTCGGTGTTGTCACATTCATAGCAGTTAGCTGCGAGGTGATTGCTCCGTAGTTCATTTGTAAGAGATGTTGTACAGAAGTCAATTCGAAAACCACACTAACAATAATATATTTTCCTTTAGATTTTTGTTTAAAAATGGAGTTTCTATATCCAAAATTACAAGCGTCTTTGGTAATTGTTTCTAGCTCTAAAGTTTCTATGTTTAACGCTTGGCAAGACACAAAACGATCTTTAAGTTCTACGCCATATGCGCCAATATTTTGAATAGGTGCTGTCCCAACATTACCAGGAATAAGCGACATGTTTTCTAGTCCGCCAAAATTGTGTTTAAGAGTCCATAGCACAAATTCATGCCAGTTTTCTCCTGCTTGCGCTTCAATTAAAACGGTGTTGTTTTTTTCTGATAGAATTGTTCTTCCTTTCAGATTTATATGGATAACTAAAGCATTAACAGGCTTTGTTAGTAAGACGTTACTACCGCCGCCAAGAATAAACTTATTTTGGTATTGATCTAACTTTAAAACACTAATTAGCTCGCTAAGCGAACTCACCGAAACAAAGTGTTTTGCTATTACATCAATACCAAAAGTATTAAAGCTTTTTAAAGATATGTTATCTTGAATGTGCACTAATCTTTGTATACTTTAAGTGCTTCTTTTAAAATATGAACAGCTTTTATTAAACTCTCTTGGTTTAATACGTAGGCAATTCTAATTTGGTTAACACCAACGCCAGGCGTCGAATAGAATCCTCCGGCAGGAGCAACCATTATCGTTTCTTTATCGATATCGAAGTCTTCTAATAACCACTGAGCAAAAGCATCACTATTTTTAACAGGTAGTTCTGCGATGCAATAAAAAGCACCTTTTGGCATCCCTACTTTAATACCTTCAATAGTTTTTAATTCTCTAATTAAAACATCTCTACGTTCTTGGTATTCTTCTATTACATCGTCAAAATAACTTTGCGGTGTGTCTAGAGCGGCCTCACTAGCAATTTGTGCTAAAGTTGGCGGACTTAGACGCGCTTGAGCAAATTTTAAAGCTGTTTGAATGACTTCTTTGTTTTGAGATACCAAACATCCTATTCTAGCGCCACACATACTGTAACGTTTAGAAACCGAGTCGATCACAATTGCATTTTCTTCTAATCCAGGCTCTTCCATTATAGAATAATGTTTAGCGCCATCGTAAGTGAACTCGCGATATACTTCGTCCGAAATTAAAAATAAATCGTGCTTTTTAACTAGTGCAGCTAATTGTTTAATTTCTTCTTTAGAATATAAATATCCAGTTGGATTACCAGGATTACATATTAAAATAGCCTTTGTTTTTGGCGTAATTAATTTTTCGAATTCTTCAATTGCTGGCAATGCAAAGTTATCTTCAATTTTAGAAATTACAGGAACAATATTCACCCCTGAAGCTGTAGAAAATCCGTTGTAATTCGCGTAGAATGGCTCTGGAATAATTACTTCATCATCCACATCCATAATGCTACCAAAAGCAAAAAGTAACGCTTCACTACCACCAGTAGTTACAATGATGTCTTGGTGTGTAACATTGATATTATTTTTTGCGTAGTATTTCGCAATTTTTTTTCTATAATCATCAGAACCTTCAGATCTTGTATACGCTAAAATATCTAAGGAGTGAACCTTTACAGCATCTAGGGCAATTTGAGGTGTTTTTATATCTGGTTGACCAATATTTAAATGGTAAACGGTTTTTCCTTCCGAATAAGCTTTCTCCGCAAAGGGAACTAATTTTCTTATTGGAGACTGTGGCATTAATTGCCCTTTCTTAGATATACTTGGCATAACTGTATGTTTTTAAAAAAAGCAAAGTTGCAAAAAATATATCTATTCTTAATTATATTAAACGGTTATTAATGTTAAAATAATCTTTCGTAACTTCCTATATTCTATGCGTCTTCTAAAACATTATATAGTTCTAATGTTTGTGCTCTCTAACTTTCTGGTTGTAGGGCAAAGTAAGTATGTTATTAATGCAAAAAATGGAAGTGATAAAATACCGTTTCAATTAATAAATAATGTCATTATAATACCAGTGGAAATTAATGGAATTGCACGCTCTTTTCTTCTCGATACTGGTGTAAGTAGGCCCATACTTTTCGATTTTATTAAAGGCACTGATTCTATTTCTATTTTACATTCTAAAAAAATATTTCTAAAAGGATTAGGAGACGATGGTGTGGTCGAAGCCTTAAAATCGTCGCATAATACGTTTAAGGTGGGCGATGCTGTAAATCAAGATCAGACATTTTATATTGTTTTTGATTCTTCAATTGATTTCGCACCAAAATTGGGAGTCCCTATTCACGGTATTTTAGGTTTCGATTTTTTTAAAGATTTAATAGTGGAAATCAATTATTCGCGAAAATATTTGAAGATTTCTAGCCCCGAACGCTATAGAAATAAAAAATGCCGACGCTGCGAGACCTTCGCTATTCAATTTTATAACGATAAACCCTATATAGAAGTTTCTGTTACGGTGAATAATAAGGTTATTCCGGTAAAGCTTTTAGTAGATTCTGGAAGTAGTGATGCGTTGTGGTTATTTGAAAACGAAAGCACAGGCTTATATGTTAATGCGTATTATTTTAAGGATATTTTAGGCTATGGTTTAAGTGGAAGTGTTCACGGTAAACGCTCTAAAATTGATGCTATTTCTTTTAATGACATAGTGGTTAAAAAGCCTAAAGCTGCTTTTCCTGATTTGGAGGTAATAAAAGACCTTGTGAAAATTGAAGGTCGCAAGGGGAGTATTGGTGGCGAACTTTTAAAACGCTTTAATTGCATAATTAATTACAGTGAAAAGCAATTAACACTAAAGCCGAATAAAAACTTTAACGCACCGTTTAGTTATAATAAAAGTGGGATTACAGTAGAAAACTCTGGTTTGCGATTAATTACCGAATCTAATTCTAAACTACAATACGGCGCCAGTTCAAAATCAGAAAATAGTAATAGTTTGCAAGTTAGAGCGGTTTATGTGACTGAGGAAAAAATGGTGATAAAAAAAGCATTTACGGTCTCCCAGATTAGAAAAGAGTCGCCAGCGTATCGTGCAGGTTTAAAAACGGGAGATGTTATTATAACGATTAATGGTATCGATACTAAAAAATATAGTTTACAAAAAGTTATGGGTAAATTCTAC
>JAGPVI010000213.1 GCA_018067115.1 Bizionia sp.
CAAACGGTTGCAACAAAAATTAATTTTAAACCAACGGAAAACACCAAAATTTCTTCAGCCATTACTTACACTAATTCATCTAGCGACAACCGCCCAGCAAATGGTTATGGTAGTGAAAATGTAAATTATTCGCTTGTTGCTTGGGGCCCGCGATCGTTAAACATAAATAATCTGAAAAATTATTGGCAACCCGGTTTAGAGGGCGTGCAACAGTATTCTTATAATTATACTTATTTCGACAATCCGTATTTTATTTTATTTGAAAACAAAAATGCTTTTAATCGGGATCGTGTTTTTGGAAACCTCGCCATTCAGCATCAATTTTCTAAACAATTAAGTCTTTCTATAAGAACAGGAATGGATTATTCTTCAGAAAAACGAACATTACGTAGAGCCTTCTCTAGTAATCGTTTTAAAAATGGAGCGTATGCCGAGCACGATGTGTTTTTTAGAGAAATTAACACCGATTTTCTTCTAAATTATAAAGATATCTTTGGTGATTTTAATTTAGACGTTTCCCTTGGAGGCAATCGATTAGATCAAAAAGCATCGACAACACAATCACAAACCGTAAACTTAGCGCAGCCTGGTATTTTTAATTTAAATAATGCCGCGTCTCCAATAGAAGTGTTTCAATACGATTCTAAAAAAAGGATTAATTCATTTTATGGCCTCGCTAAATTGGGTTTTAAGAACTATTTATATTTAGATATTACTGCACGTAACGACTGGTCGAGCGCATTGGCAACACCGTATTCTGTAGATGGTACTTCATTTTTTTACCCGTCGGCTTCGGTAAGTTTTATTTTATCTAATGTCGCAACCCTTCCCGAACTATTTTCTTTTGCGAAATTTCGTGCTAGCATAGCGCAAGTTGGGAACGATACCAATGCCTACCAGACCTCGGGTGCTTTTGTTTCGCAAACACCTTTTAACGGACAGCCAACATTTAGTGATCAAAACCTAATTCCTAATGCTAATTTAAAGCCAGAAAGCACAACATCTTATGAAATTGGTACCGATTTACGTTTTTTTAACGATCGCATAAAATTGGACTTCACCTATTATAATGCGACAACCACAGACCAGATTGTGTCGTTACCCATACCCATTTCCTCAGGTTATCAACAACAAGTGGTTAATGGCGGAAAAGTAAATTCTGAAGGTTTTGAAATTATTCTCAATTTTACACCCATAGAAACCTATTCCTTTTCTTGGAATAGCACTTTAAATTTTTCAACAAACAAGGCGACCATTAAGGAACTTCCACAAAATGGAGGCCGCCTGACGTTAGCCTATAGTCGTATTTACGATAGCGCCAACCAAACCGTATGGTTTCAAGTGGAAGAAGGAGGTTTAATTGGAGATTTTTATGGCACTGGTTATTTGAAAAATGAAAACGGACAGTTTATAATTGACAGTAATGGTAATTATATTGCCGATAACGAACTTCAAAAATTAGGAAACTATAATCCAGATTTCACCCTAGGATGGAACAATGCTTTTAATTACAAAAATTGGAATGCAAGTTTTCTTTTTGATTGGCGTCAAGGAGGCGAAATAGTTTCAAGAACGCGAGCTTTAGGGACGGTGGGCGGACAATTGGCCGTGACCGAGTATAGGCCCGAAGAAGGCATTGTTGCCGAAGGTATAACAGCAAACGGCCAACCAAATACCATTGCTATTTCTGCGGAAAGCTATTACCGACAATTTTACGATAGAAACCACGAAGAAAATAACGTTTACAATGCGTCGTATTTAAAACTTCGCCAGTTTTCTATTGGGTATGCTTTTACAATGAAAGATGGGTTTTTAGGTCTTAAAGATGGCGGAGATGTATCCCTCTCATTAATCGGTAAAAATATATTTGCCATTACTGAAAATCCGCATTTCGACCCAGAGCAATTAGCAGTTCAAGGCACAGGATTTATTAGTGGTGTTGAAGATATGAGTTATGCCTCCACGCGTAGTTTTGGATTAAAAGCCAGTTTAAATTTCTAAAAATGAAAACAATGAAAAAAACACTAATATTTTTAAGTTGTTTCGCGCTTATACTTTTAAGCAGTTGCACCAAAGATTTCGATACATTTAATACCAACCCTAACGCACCAAATTTGGTTCAGCCAAGCCTATTATTACGACAGGTTATCTACAATTATGGCGAACAAATGAGCTACGAAGGTTTTGTTGCTGGAGATTTGCTAGCGCAACATCGTACGGCTTTAGATTTTAATTTGTTCGATCGTCACGCTCTAAAATCACCACAACTTGGCGGGAATCCTTGGCCTATATTTTACACTAATTTAAGAGATAATGAAATTATTTTAAACCAATCTCGCAACACGCCAACCTATGCCGTTTACGAAGGCCCTGCTCTTATATTAAAAGCCTATTTCACCGCTGGATTAACAGATTTATTTGGAGATGTTCCCTATTTTGAAGCATTTAAAGGGGTTAATGGCACTGTTACCCCTGCTTACGACACCCAAGAGACCATTTATTTAGAACCGGGTGGTATTTTAGATAATTTAGATCGCGGTATTGAAGCTATTTCCAATTATAATGATGCGATTGTTTTAGAAGGCGACATTTTATTCGACGGTAATTTAAACCGATGGATTCAATTTGCTAACGCGTTAAAAATTAAACACCTCATCAGGATTTCGGATAAAGTTGATGTTTCCCAAGAATTACAAGAGGTATATACGGAAGGTAATTATATAGCTTCAAATGTCGAAAATGCCGTTTTTAATTTCACAAATACAGACCCAAACAGCTTCCGATTAGCACAATTACGCATTGGGGATTTCAATAATTTCGTTTTATCTGAAACAATGGAAGACATTCTAATCTCTTTAGGCGACTCAAGATTAAACACATTTTTTAAACCGTTTAGTAATTCAAATTCAAACACATTTAACGGCTTAATTAATGGTATCGACGCCTCTTCTACATCTATAGAATTAGCAAATTATTCGCTGGCTGGATCTGCCTTTAGAGAAGATACTTCGGTATTAGACGCTAATTTTATTACAGCTTGGGAAATTCATTTCGCCTTAGCAGAAGCGGCCGAAAAAGGTTTTATACAAGCCAATGCGCAAGAGCTATACGAACTGGGTGTACAACAAGCTTTCGAGTATTGGCAAACAGAAATGCCTGCAAACTATTTAATGGGTAACGCCGCTTTTTTAGCTTCGGGAACAACACCATTACAGCAAATAATTACTCAGAAATGGATAGCTAATCTTATTAATGGTTATGAAGGTTGGGTGGAATACAGACGTACGGGGTTTCCTGAGTTCAACCCTATTTCAGCGAGTTTAAATAATGATTTAATCCCGGTTAGATTGCCTTACCCTGCCGAAGAAGCCGCGCTAAATGCAGAAAACTATAATGAGGCAGCAAATGCTACAAATAATAACAGTATAAATGTCCCTGTTTGGTGGGACGAGAATTAATATATGACACCAGAAATTTGGCAATGGATTTTAATAATAGGCTCTAGTGTACTACTGTTTATTATTTCTCCTTTAGCAAAAACAAGATCTGAATTCTTTAAAGCGACACACAAAAAGAAATCTCCCAATGTTTTTATACTTACAGGAAGTTTAATTATTTCTTGGATTTTCGCGAAAAGCATTACCAATGCTGCAAACCTAGGCCTAGATTTTGGCCTTGTGGGTGGCGTCGCTTATGCCGGGTATTACTTAAGTTTTGCCGTTGCTGGGATACTTATTTATCAATTGCGAGTAAAAGGCGGATTTAAAAGTATCCATCAGTTTTTAACAACAAAATTTGGTAAACGTGCAGTCTCACTTTTTTCTATTTTAATTGTCATTCGTTTATTTAATGAAGTTTGGAGTAACACTATGGTTATTGGATCGTATTTTGGCGAGCACGGTTCTACACCGTTTTACACTTCTATTTTAGTGTTCACTTTTTTAACCTTGGCCTACGCCTTAAAAGGAGGATTAAGTAGTTCTATTTTTACCGATGTGATACAAATGGGTTTATTCACCATTTTATTATGTATTATTTTATGGCACATATTTTCGGTAGAAAACTTTAGTGCTAGCACTGTTTTAGAATCTGGAACCTGGAGTTTTAGTATGGGTTTAAACCTGTTTTTTGCAGCTATAATTCAATCGTTTAGCTACCCGTTTCACGATCCTGTGTTAACAGACCGTGCTTTTATTAGCTCGCCGAAAGTGACTTTAAAAAGTTTTTTGTGGGCGACACTTTTAGGAGCTATCAGTATTATTTTATTTAGCGTTATTGGAATCTACGCAAAAACGCAGGGGCTAAACGGCCAGGCGGCGGTAGAAGTTGGTAAAGCGTTTGGGGTAGTTATTCTATTGGTAATAAATTTTATAATGATAACCTCCGCGGCATCCACTTTAGACTCGACGTTTTCATCATTCTCAAAATTATTATCTGTGGATTTAAAAATGGGATTAGATCTTACTTTTGGTCGTGCGTCAATGATTGCAATTGCCATTTTAGGAACACTACCTATTTTTTTTAATGCCGAAATTCTATCGGCAACCACAATTTCTGGAACAATGGTGATTGGGTTAACACCAATCTTCCTATTTTGGTCTGTAGAAGTGCCAAAAATTAGTTTTTACCTCAGCGTTATTTGTGGAATAGTTTTTGGGTTTCTATTAGTGTTTAATTGGTTTCCCGCTGCCTTAATTTTTACTGACGGTAAGTATGCCGATTTACTCTGGGTGAATGCCTGGGGAATTTCACTTTGTATTATTTTATATTTTGTACCCAAATGGATAAAAGAACGATAGATTTAGGAAAATATACAGGTAAAATGCTTCTTTTTGGGGGTATTTATAGTAATCTTCAAGCTTTAGAGGCTTTAAAAACGATTGCTGAAGATTTAAACATCGCACCTAAAAACTGTATTTGCACCGGCGATATTGTGGGGTACTGCGCACAACCAGAAGAAACCGTACAATTATTAAAGCAATGGGGCGCAAAAAGTATTTTGGGCAACGTAGAGGAACAACTTATTGAAGGTGCGAATGATTGTGGTTGCGATTTTACAGAGGGCTCACGATGCGATGGTTTTTCAAAACTTTGGTACCCTTACGCCCAGAGTAAATTATCGCAAGACTCTCTAGATTACCTAAAAACACTACCCGATTTTATAACCTTTGAATACGCCAATAGAAAAACTACCGTAGTGCACGGATCGACTTCCTTAATTTCAGAATTTATTTTTAAATCTACAGCTTGGGATCGTAAAGCACCACACTTTAAGGCGACTAAAAGTGATGTTATAATCGCAGGTCATTGCGGACTTCCATTTAATGAGTCTAAAGATGATAAATTGTGGTTAAACCCAGGAGTTATTGGGATGCCCGCAAACGACGGTTCGCCAAACGTTTGGTATGCCATATTAGAAGACACGACTAGCGAACTCACCTTCGGCCATCATCAATTAGAATACAATTATAAATTAACCAATCAACTAATGAATAATGGTATTTTGCCCGAAGCTTATGCGGCTACAATTATTTCTGGAATTTGGGATAATACAGAAATTCTTCCGCAGCAAGAAAGCGACTTACAAGGCTCAACTTTAGAATTATAACCAATGAAAAACAGCCTTTTAATACTTTTCCTCTTATCTAATGTATTTGTGTTTTCGCAAGACGAGCTTTCAGAATTATTAAAAAAACACAATACCCACAGTGTGCCTTATATTTCGGCTCAAGAATTAGCTATGCCTGCAACTAAAGCGATTATTATTGACGCTAGAGAGATAGAAGAGTTTGAGGTGAGCCATTTAAAAAACGCTATTTACGTGGGGCATACTAATTTTAATATTGAAGACCTTCAGCAAAAAATCGTCAATAAAAACCAAGCGATCGTTGTGTATTGCTCTTTAGGTATTCGCTCTGAGAAGATTGGAGAAAAATTAAAAAAGGCTGGCTATAGAAATGTTCGGAATTTATACGGCGGTATTTTCGAATGGAAAAACAACAATTTTGAAGTCTATAACATTTTTAACAAACAGACGGACAGCATTCACGCCTATAGTGAATCGTGGAGTGGTTATTTAAAAAACGGGATAAAAGTATACGCGTCACCACTAAAAAAATAAATTCTAATAAAAACATACCTTTTTGAAAACGAAGACTATCATTATTACCTTTACAAGAAATCCCGAATTAGGAAAATGCAAAACACGTTTAGCAAAAACTATTGGAGATGAAGCAGCCTTGCGTGTGTATCGATTTTTAATAGCTCATACCGAATCTGTTTTAAATGAAATAAAATGTGATAAAGCGGTATATTACTCTGTGAAAATTAGAGATAAGGATATTTGGGATTCCAATAAATATCAAAAACACCAACAGCAAGGTGATAATTTAGGCTTACGAATGTTACACGCTTTCGAAACCGCTTTTAAAGCTAATTACTTGAAAGTAATTATAGTTGGCAGCGACTTATACGATCTTAAACCATCGCACATTAACGACGCTATTTTAGCACTCGATACAAGTGATGCGGTAATTGGTCCAGCAGAAGATGGCGGGTATTACCTTTTAGGTTTAAAAACACTGAATCCAGATGTGTTTATAAACAAAGAATGGGGAACAGAAACCGTATTTCAAGATACGATTAACGATTTAAAAAACAGCAGTGTACACCTTTTAGAGACATTAAATGATATAGATGTTTACGAAGATTTAGCGCATAATACAACACTAAAAAATATAATAGCACAAAATGATTAAACAGATTGAAAAAACGGTTGCATACTTACAAGAACGCGGTTTTAAAGCGCCTGAAGTTGGTATTATTCTAGGCACTGGTTTAGGGCAATTAATTGCTGAAATTGAAATTATTGAAGAAGTAAGTTATAACCATATCCCCTATTTCCCAACCGCTACTGTAGAGTTTCATAAGGGGAAATTAATTTATGGTAACTTAGAAGGGAAGAAAGTAATTGTTATGCAAGGTCGTTTTCATTTATACGAAGGCTACACTTTACAAGACGTCACGTACCCTGTACGAATTATGGAGAAATTAGGAATAAAAACTTTATTGGTTTCTAATGCTTCGGGAGCCGTTAATACCGACTATAAAAAGGGCGAATTAATGCTAATAGACGACCATATAAATCTTCAAGGGAGTTCGCCGTTAGCATTTAACGGTGTAGAAACTTTAGGGGAACGCTTTACAGATATGAGCGCACCTTACGATAAAGACATAAATTCAGCTTTTGAAAACATTGCAAAAGAACATAACATCACTCTTCATAAAGGTGTGTATGCAAGTGTTGTTGGTCCGCAATTAGAAACGCGTGCAGAATACAGAATGCTAAAAATAATTGGTGCCGATGCCGTTGGAATGAGTACCGTTCCAGAGATTATTGTAGCCAATCATTTAAAGCTTAAAACCGCTGCTGTATCTGTTTTAACAGACGAGTGCGACCCAGACAATTTAAAACCAGTAGATATCTCGGAAATTATTGCAATGGCCGAAAAAGCAGAACCGCAAATGATTACCCTTTTTAAAGCATTAATAAAAACATTATAATTTGGATAAGTATTTAGACATTATAAAAAACGCCTATTCTGGCTATTGGAATTATCTTAAACAAGAAGTGTTTTTCGAAACCAATTGGGCTAATTTTTTTTACGGCTTAATCGCTATTTCTTTAATCGTTTGGATATTAGAAATTGTATTCCCATGGCGAAAAAAGCAAGCGCTTTTTAGAAAAGATTTTTGGTTAGATACCTTCTATATGTTTTTTAATTTCTTTTTGCTCAACCTCATTATTTTAATCGCGCTGTCTGAAACCGTTGCCGCACTATTTAACGATGCCTTAGGCTTAATAGGTTTATCGTTAGATAGTTTTCAACTCTTCGATGTAAAAACAATGCCCAAAGTATTGGGGTTATTTATTTTATTTATTATTAGCGATTTTGTGCAATGGAACACGCATAGACTATTACACCGCGTACCTTTTTTATGGAAATTTCATCAAGTACATCACAGTGTAAAAGAAATGGGCTTTGCCGCACATTTACGTTACCATTGGATGGAGCCTGTGGTTTACAAATCACTTTTATACATTCCACTGGCGATTATTGGAGGGTTTAACGCTCAAGATGTTGCCATCGTTTACTTTTTTAATATTGCTATTGGCCATTTAAACCACGCTAATATTGGATGGGATTATGGTATTTTCAAATACATTTTTAACAATCCGAAAATGCATATTTGGCACCATGCAAAAGAACTCCCGAAACACGTAAGGTATGGCGTTAACTACGGACTAACTTTAAGCCTTTGGGATTACATTTTTAAAACCGATTACGTTCCTTACAACGGAAAAGATATCGAATTGGGTTTTAATGACGACGAAACCTTTCCTAAAGATTTTATTAGTCAGGAGTTATACCCATTAACATTAAAAAAAGAAAAATGAAAAATTTAATTGTATTATTCAGTGTTGCAACAATGGCTTTTGGCTGTTTTTCATCTCAAGGCTTACCCGTTAAACAAGTAGAAAATACTGCTGAAAAACCAGCGGCGCCAAAAAAAATGGATGGCGATATTATTCCGGGTAAAAATAATACAAAAAGCGATTTAGATCATTCTGAATGGAACATACTTTTAAAGAAATATGTAGCTAATAATGGTGATGTAGATTATAAAGGCTTTAAAAATGAAGCTGAAAAATTAAACACCTACGTTTCGTATTTAGAGAACCAAAAACCAACTGAATCGTGGAGTGTTAATAAGCAACTTGCTTACTTTATTAATGTATATAATGCTAATACTATTAAACTGATTATAGACAATTACCCTCTAAAAAGCATAAAAGATATTAGTAGTCCTTGGATAAAAGACAGATTTAAAATTGGTGATAAAGACTTTTCTTTAGCTGGTTTAGAAAATGGTGTTTTACGTAAAATGAACGAACCTAGAATTCATTTTGCTATTAATTGCGCATCGACCTCTTGTCCTAAATTATTAAATGAAGCCTATACAGAAGCAAATGTGATGGATTTAATGGAAAAGGCAACTAAAGAATTTATTAATAATACATCAAAAAACAAGCTTTCTAAAAACTCGGCGAAAATATCAGAGATTTTTAAGTGGTATAAAAGCGATTTTACAGAAAACGGTAGTGTAATCGATTATATTAATATGTATAGTAACACTCAAATAAACGCTGACACATCTGTTGATTACATTGAATACGATTGGAGTTTAAATGACCAAAACTAAACCTGTTTTTTTTTTCGTATACACTAGTATGATAACAATTATTGTCCCAATCTTAAATGAAGCTGAAACAATTAAAAAATTGATTTCACACCTTATTTATGGAGCCTCTCAAGATTCTATTTTAGAAATTATAGTAGTCGATGGAGGCAGTACAGACGGCTCGCAAGAAATTGTAAAAAATTCAGATTTAAAAGTTAGACTTATTCATTCTGAAAAAGGAAGAGCAAAACAAATGAATGCTGGTGCTAAAATTGCAACTGGTGAGGTTTTATACTTTTTACATGCCGATTCTTACCCGCCAGCAAATTACAACACCTTAATTCTAAACGAAATTAGCAAGAATAATCTTGCTGGTTGTTTTAAAATGAAGTTCGATAATGCGCATTGGTGGCTACAATTGGCTAGTTGGCTTACGCATTTCTCTTGGCGTGCATGCCGTGGTGGAGACCAAAGCCAGTTTATTACCAAAGAATTGTTTTTTGAGCTAGGGGCGTTTAACGAAGATTTTATTATTTATGAGGATAACGACCTCATCAATAAATTATATGCTCGCAATGAGTTTGTAGTTATCCAGGAATGGCTCACGACTTCGGCCAGGCGCTATGAAAAAAACGGTATTTGGAAATTGCAGTATTATTTTTGGGCGATTTACGTAAAAAAGTGGCGTGGTGCTTCGGCAGACGAGCTTTACCAATACTATAAAAAGAATATTGCTTAACGTTTAGAGACTCAAGATTATCTCACTTGTAGAAGTATCTAAGATATTTCTAATCACCTAAATTTTTTATACTGTGACTGTATCACGTTCTCAACCGGTTTATTTTGTGGTGTAAATTGGGTATCTGTCATTCCGCCAGACTCTTTATGGTTATGAAACCACTTCCAAATAAACCCTCCCGCAAACCAATCTTCATCCCAAAACGTATCAAACAAAGCTTGTGTTGTTGCTGTTTGCGCTTCAAAATTTAAACTTGTTTTACTCCTATCGGAGACCCAAGGTTCTTTTCCTGAGAAGTCAATACTTCTATAACCAAACTCGGTAAATAACACCGGTTTCCCTTCTGTTTCAGACAGCTCTTTTATTTCTTGCTTGTATGGTAACCAACCTTGCAGGCACTCTTCTATTGTAGGGGTTTTAGACTCGCTAACTGGAAAATACGCATCAATCCCAATATAATCTAAAGCATCCCAAAATGGCGTGCGTTTATATTCATCCCAATTCGCTGCATACGTTAGCTTTCCAGAATAAACATCTTTAATTTCTGTAATTAAACGATTCCAAAATTCTGGACGAGCAGCCACAAAATTCTCCAGTTCGGTGCCAATGCAATAAATATCAGCATTTACAACTTCTGCAACTCGAGCATATTCTAAAATAAAATGGCGGTAAGCGGTTTCTAACATCAGCCAATCGGCTTCAGTTTTCATTGCAATTCCTCCAGTATATTCACCTCGCCACACCCAAAGCTGCGGTTTAACCATTATTTTTATATTTTTCGCTTTCAGTTTTTCAGCATATTGAAGAACACCTTCTTCTCTTTCACCAAACCATTGTTTTTCGGTGTTAAAAACAATATCTGGATGCTCCAAAGTTTTTATAAACCCAAAAGGCATTAACGCAGCGAAATTAGAATTGAGATTCACCACTGGACTTAAATGGTCGTCGGCAATGGCGTTATTAGCCGCTACAAAGCTAACACCGTTAATTTTTTTATTGGATTGTAAACACGATTGAAATACCATGCAACTTAATAAAACGTACCCTATAAAGTATTTCATCTTCTGTTTTTATGACTTATGAAACCTAAAAATAAGGTTAAAACTAAAAGCAAACTTGTAATCACAAAAAAAACTTAGGTATCTTTCCGTCACTCATATAAAATATCAAAAAAAATATAATTATCATTTAAGTTTAATCATATTCTTACGACCAAGCACCTATAAAAAGAAAAACTATGGAACACATTGTAATTATTGGTAACGGAATTTCTGGCGTTACCGCAGCTAGGCATATTAGAAAACTATCTGACAAAAAAATTACAATTGTTTCCGACGAAACCGACTATTTTTTCTCCCGTACGGCTTTAATGTATATTTATATGGGGCATATGAAGTTTGAACACACGCAACCCTACGAAAATCACTTTTGGAAAAAAAACAGAATAGATCTTAAAAAAGGACGTGTTAAAACAGTTGAAACAGCCTCGAAAACGCTCCATTTTGAAAATAATGAAACACTTCTTTACGACAAATTAATTATAGCTACTGGTAGTAAACCCAATAAATTTGGGTGGCCCGGTCAAGATTTAAAAGGCGCCCAAGGATTATATAGCAAACAAGATTTAGACACCCTCGAAGAAATGGCTCCAGATAACAAGGCGTGCCAACGTGCAGTAATTGTAGGAGGTGGTTTAATTGGTATTGAATTGGCCGAAATGCTTAACACACGCCAAATTCCAGTCACTTTTTTGGTACGTGAAACCAGTTTTTGGAATGGCGTTTTACCAAAAGGCGAAAGTGAAATGATTAACAGGCATATTAAAAGCCACCATATAGACTTAAGACTTGGCACTAATTTAAAAGCGATAAAAGATGATGGTTCAGGTCGCGTTAAATCTGTGATTATTGAAGAAACAGGTGAAGAAATCCCGTGTACCGTTGTAGGGCTAACTGCTGGTGTAACTCCAAATATAGATTTCCTTAAACCATCTAACATCGAAATTGATAAAGGCGTGTTGGTAAACCGAAATTTAGAAACTAATATTAAAGATATTTATGCCATTGGTGATTGCGCACAACAACGAGAAGCTATCGGTCAACGCAGAACTATTGAAGCCGTTTGGTATACAGGAAGAATGATGGGGGAAGTTTTAGCTCAAACCATTTGCGGCAATACAATGAATTACAACCCGGGACATTGGTTTAATTCTGCTAAATTTCTAGATATTGAATACCAAACATACGGTTGGGTGTATAGTGAGAAAAACAAACCCGATTACGAACATCATTTTCACTGGAAACACGACGACGATACCAAGTGTATTACCATCGCTTTCCATAAAGACACCAACGCATTTCTAGGTATAAACACGTTTGGAATTCGAATGAAGCACGAAGTTTTTGATCGTTGGCTTACCGAAAAACGAGATGTAGATTATGTGATTAATCATTTACGAGAAGCAAATTTTGATCCTGAATTCTTTAAAAGATTTGAAAAAGACATCTTAGAAAATTACAGAAACACTTTACAAAACGCCTAACACATCGCTTTATGAGCAGTAAAATAGATCAAAATTTATCTTTAGCAAATTCAAAACAGCTATCCACTAAACAAAAACTAGCCTCTGGCGTTGGTATTTTAGGACTTTTTATATTAGTCTTAGCATTATTTAATGTAAACTTCCCCAGTCGCAGTATTACATTAACTATAGCATTAGGATTAATAGCAACCGGAGCGATCTGGTTTGCAAATAATGCCTATTTATCGAAAAGCAAGGGTATAAAAAACGATGGCGTTTGGTTTAAATCAATATCGTCGCGTGGCCTTGTGGGCTGGATAACGGGTATAGCGCTAACGTCATTCTATATTGTTTTATATTTTAAGCCTGTGTGGCTAGGAATGGGCATCGATGGCGCATCGAACACCGGTTTAATTGCACTTTTCGATCCTTTAAGTAAATTACTAAGTGGTAACCCGGCGAGCCAGTGGTTTGTTTACGGTACGCTTTACACTTTAGCTATTTTAATCTTTGGTTACAAGTTTCTTTTAAAATACAGACACAATAAATACGAGCAGTTGCGAACAGGATCTGTTATGTTTTTTCAATTAGCCTTTGCCTTTTTGATTCCCGAATTTATGGCGCGATTAAATTCTGATACTTTTTCACTACCGTATTACGATTTAAAAAATATTTGGCCGCTTAACTATTATAATTTTGAACAGTATCGCGTCGATAATTTAATAAGTGCTGGAGATGTTGGTTTAGGGCTTTTAATTTTCGGACTGGTTTCTATTTTTGTCATCACTCCTATTTTAACTTACAAATACGGTAAACGCTGGTATTGTTCTTGGGTTTGCGGTTGTGGCGGATTGGCAGAAACAGCAGGAGATTCTTTTAGACAATTAAGCGACAAGAGCACTTTTGCATGGAAAGTAGAACGCTGGGTAGTACATAGTGTTCTAGTGTTCGTGGTTTTAATGACTACTGCTGTCGTCTATTCTTATCTTGGCGATGATTCTAGCAAATATTGGTTAACAAAAAATGTGTTTTTATATAGCGTCGCTGGCTTGCTTACAGTTGTATTTGCTGGTGTAATGCTATTTAAACACAAAGAATTAGGTAAAGACGCGAAACTTGGTGCTATTGGTTATTTCGCTATTATTATTGCGCTTATTGCGATGCATCAATTTGGTATGCGTTTATTTTATTTTGAAGCTGAAACGCTTCGTTCTTCATATGGCTTTTTAATTGGCTCTATATTTTCTGGTGTTATCGGTACTGGATTCTACCCTATTTTTGGTAATCGTGTGTGGTGCCGTTTTGGGTGCCCAATGGCCGCAATTTTAGGATTTCAACAGCGTTTATTCTCAAAATTTAGAATCACCACTAATGGCGGACAATGCATTTCTTGCGGTAATTGTTCTACGTATTGCGAAATGGGAATAGACGTTAGAGCCTATGCACAAAAAGGAGAAAACATTGTGCGTTCTAGCTGTGTTGGTTGTGGTGTTTGCAGTGCTGTTTGCCCAAGAGGTGTTTTAAAACTGGAAAACGACTCTATGGAGGGACGCATCAATCCTACGTCCATTTTATTAGGCAACGATGTAGATTTAATGGATTTATTAAATCAGAAATAATTTCTTAAAAACAATTGTACTTTTGCAATCCTTAATTAAAAATTAAATGACCAATATAAAAGTCATCATTCCTGCTTTTAACGAGCAAGATTCCATAGCCTATGTTATTAACGATATCCCAAAAACGGTTAGCGAAGTTATTGTTGTAAATAATAATTCTACAGACCAAACCGCATTTAATGCAAAGCAAGCTGGTGCGACCGTTTTAAGTGAGACACGCAAAGGCTACGGTTATGCGTGCTTAAAAGGAATGGACTATATCGCTAAGCAAGAAAGCCAACCCGACATTATTGTTTTTATGGATGGCGATTATAGCGACTACCCCGAGGAACTGACCAAACTAGTAGCACCTATTATTAATGACGATATAGATTTTGTTGTGGGTGCGCGCGTAAAAGAACACAGAGAAAGCAATGCTATGACACCGCAGCAGGTTTTTGGTAACTGGCTAGCAACTTCATTAATGTCTCTGTTTTTTGGAGCCACTTTTACAGATTTAGGGCCGTTTAGAGCTATTAAATACACTAAATTACTAGCTTTAAATATGGAAGATAAAACCTATGGTTGGACCGTAGAAATGCAACTTAAAGTTTTAAAACAAAAATTATCTTATAAAGAAATACCTGTACGTTATAAAGAACGTATTGGCACTTCTAAAGTTTCTGGAACCTTAAAAGGAACTATTCTTGCTGGTTATAAAATACTCGGTTGGATTTTTAAATACAGCTTAAAAAAATGATTATAAACATAATAATTATTATAATTTACACAGTCGCTTTGCTACTTATCTTTATGTATGCATTAGCGCAACTCAACCTATTATTCAATTACATTTCTGCTCAAAAAAAACAGATAGAGTGTCCTAAATTAAATTTATCTAATCCTAGCGAGGTCCCTTTTGTCACTATACAACTACCTGTTTTTAACGAGTTGTATGTTATGGAACGTCTACTAGAAAACATTGCGTTAATCGACTACCCCAAAGACAAATTAGAAATACAAGTATTAGACGATTCTACAGATGAAACTGTGGCTTCAACAGCTATTAGAATACAAATTCTAAAAGATCAAGGTTTAGATATTTCACACATTACACGAACTAACAGGCAAGGGTTTAAGGCAGGAGCTTTAAAAGAAGGTTTAAAAATAGCCAAAGGCGAACTCATCGCTATTTTCGATGCCGATTTCCTTCCGGAGAAAGATTGGTTAAAGCGTACAATCCCATATTTTAAAGATCAACATATTGGCGTGGTACAAACGCGTTGGGGACACCTAAACCGTAACTATTCTATCCTAACAAAAATTCAGGCATTTGCTTTAGATGCACATTTTACTTTAGAGCAGGTGGGTAGAAATAGCAAGGGGCATTTTATTAATTTTAATGGTACCGCTGGTGTATGGCGTAAAACCTGTATTATCGATGCTGGTAATTGGGAAGGTGACACGCTTACCGAAGATTTAGATTTAAGTTATAGAGCACAATTAAAAAACTGGAAGTTTAAATATTTAGAAAACGTAGAAACCCCTGCCGAACTCCCTGTCGTTATTAGTGCTGCGAGATCTCAGCAATTTCGTTGGAATAAAGGTGGTGCCGAGAATTTTAGAAAAATGATGTGGAAAGTTTTAAAAAGTAAAAACATATCCTCAAAAACTAAACTCCACGGCCTGCTCCATTTATTAAATAGCACGATGTTTTTAAATGTTCTTATAGTGGCCGTTTTAAGCATCCCAATGCTCTATATTAAAAATGAATACACCCACTTAAAGCCCTACTTTTATGTTATGAGCTTTTTTGTAATAAGCACTGTTATCTTTTTTATATGTTATTGGGTAATGTACAAAAACACCTATGGCAAGGGGATTAAAAATTTCATTCATTATACCGCTTTATTTTTTACGTTCTTCTCGATAGCTATGGGCTTTTCATTACATAATTCTATTGCTGTAATAGAAGGTCATATAGGTAAAAGAAGTGATTTTGTGC
>JAGPVI010000237.1 GCA_018067115.1 Bizionia sp.
CTTGCGGAATTGGTCCTGAAATAATTAATGGTGTTCGTGCATCATCGACTAATACAGAATCGACCTCATCGACAATAGCGTAATGGTGCGGACGTTGCACTAAATCGTTTGGTGAATTAGCCATATTATCACGTAAATAATCGAAACCAAATTCGTTATTTGTACCGTAAGTAATATCTGCATTGTATGCTTTTTTACGAGCGTCGGAGTTTGGTTTGTGGTAATCGATACAATCAATACTCATACCGTGGAACTCAAAAATAGGAGCCATCCATGCGCTATCTCGTTTTGCTAAGTAATCGTTTACCGTTACTAGGTGCACCCCTTTTTCTGCTAAGGCGTTTAAGTAAACCGGCAGTGTTGCTACCAATGTTTTACCTTCTCCAGTATGCATCTCTGCAATTTTACCTTGGTGCATAGCAATACCACCAATAAGCTGTACATCGTAATGTATCATATCCCAAGTGATGGCTTTTCCAGCGGCATCCCAAGAGTTAGCCCATTTGGCTTTATCGTCTTCTAGTGTTACATATCCTTTAGAACCAGAAATCTCTCTATCGAAAGCATTTGCGGTAACAGTAATCTCTGTATTATTAGTAAAACGTTTTGCTGTTTCTTTAACAACAGCGAAAGCTTCAGGGAGAATAGTGTTTAAAGTTTCTTCGGTTGCAGCGTACGATTCGTCTTTGATTTTATCTATTTCTAAATAGATATCTTCACGTCTATCGATGTCATCCGAAGCATTAGATTCTTCTATAAGGCTGGCTATTCTATCATTAAACGGTTGCCTTGTTTTTGCTATAATGGCCTTAAATTCAGCTGTTTTTGACCTAAGTTCATCGTTAGATAATGCTTCTAGCGCAGCTTCGTGTGTTTTAATTTTGTCAACGATTGGCGAAATAGACTGAACGTCTTGTTTTGATTTGTCGCCAACAAATAGTTTTAATACTGAATCTAAAAAACTCATTGTATATTATTTAGTGTTGCACCAATATAGCTATACTGGCAATTATTATATGTATCATTAAACCCTTTAAAAAGGGGGTTAAAGATACGTTATGTTTCTGTGCTTTTTTTAAAATAAGCACAAAAAAAAGTCTCCATTATGAGACTTTTTTCTTTATTTTAATTTATTAATACTCGTCCTCATTCCAGAGGTAGTCTTCGTCTGTTGGATAATCTGGCCAGATTTCTTCTATAGAGTCGTACGAATCTCCTTCGTCTTCTATTGCTTGTAAGTTTTCAACAACTTCTAAAGGTGCTCCTGTTCTAATAGCATAATCTATAAGCTCATCTTTCGTTGCCGGCCAAGGCGCATCACTTAAATAAGATGCTAATTCTAAAGTCCAATACATTTCTTATTAGGTTTATTTTTTTGCAAAAATAATTTTTTAGTTGTAATAGTCAAGAAAAAAGTGAATTATTTTATCAATAATAAAAAAGAACGTCTTTTTTGCACTGAAACTATTTGACTGTAAATATCTTGCAGTGTTATTAAATTACAGAGTTAGTTAGTATTTTTATTGGTGTTCTTAAGGAAGAATTAATATGTTTTAATTTTTCTGAGGAATCCATTTTACTTCATCTGCTTGCAAGTCAGAAGACAATTTTCGTGCCAATACAAACAGGTAGTCAGATAGCCGGTTTAAATACATTAGTGCTTCTGGTAAAAAGGGTTCTAATTCGTTAAGGGCAGAAGCTAAACGCTCGCCTCTACGGCAAACACAACGCGCAATATGACAGAATGACACCGTTTGATGCCCGCCTGGTAACACAAAATGCGTCATTTGTGGCAAGTCGGCATTCATAGCATCCATTTCACGCTCTAAAAGGGTAATATCTTCGTCAGAAATCTTAGGAATATTTAAGCGTTCTTTTCCGTTTTTAAGCGTTGCCTTTTCAGGATCGGTAGCTAAAATAGCACCCACTGTAAATAATCGGTCTTGAATAATTATAAGAATATCTTTGTACTCTTGTTTAATGTCTTGATCGCGAATTAAGCCTATGTATGAGTTTAACTCGTCTACGGTACCATAACTATCAATTCGTATATGATGTTTTGGTACTCGGGTACCACCAAATAATGCTGTGGTGCCTTTGTCTCCAGTTTTTGTATAAATTTTCATTGGTTAAAGGTAGGAGAAAAAAGTGAAATTTGAAAGCGAGTACGTTAGTATTGAAAATATAGTATTGCGAGTCGTTTTCGTGTTCTAGCTTACGTATTGGAACCAAGAGTTATACCCCTAGATTGATAGGTTAACGTTCTTCCGTAGGCTTACTTTTTAAGAATTAGAACCTGAATTAACGGTATTGCAGATTGTTTAAATTATAGAATTGAGATAAACTTTTAAGTCTAGAAGCGTATTTTAAAATGTTCTTTGGCTTGCTCTTTTCGGAAGAATACGATGCCCCAATAAAAAAGATCTACGGTTACGGTAACTTTTGGGTGTTGTTTTATGTGTTCCCAAGCGGCTGTCATTTCTGTAGACCAATAGATATCATCAAAAATAAACACAGAATCGTTATGAACTGTGTTTAGTAGCGTTTCGAAATAATGAAGAGTTGCTTCTTTTTGGTGATTACCATCAAAAAATACCAAGTCGTAGGTATTGTTTTTTAACCGCGGTAATTCCGCATTAAAATCTCCCGACAGTAATGTTATGTTTTGAGTATAAAATTGTTTAAAGGTACTTGTTGTAAACTCTGAAGTATTTGGGCAGCCTTCTATAGTTGTTATTTTTGCTGTGGGATTGGCTTTATGCATAGCATAAGTGGCGGTACCTAAAGCGGTTCCTAATTCCAAAATCTGGTTAGCATTAAAGTAGCGCACCAAACGATACATTAGTTTAGCACGTTTTAAAGGCGTACCCGCATTATGAGCCATTCTACTAATACGTCTCTCGTTACTTTTCATAACGCGAGAGCCTACACCAAAATCGATAACCTCTAGCGTGTTGTTGTTAGACGCTAGATGGTTACGATAGTTTTTTAATTTTGTGTAGTCGCTATACTGCTTTTTGTCGTACAAACATTTAGTAATAAAGTTGTAGACAAAAGGCGAGTGCACACCGTGTTGGTTCGATGCTTTGGTTAAAAACTTAAAATAAGCTGCGATACTGTACCACATTTTTAAAAGGCTTTACATGAATTGATTATTCTTCCTGTTTTTCGGAGAGTTCTAA
>JAGPVI010000241.1 GCA_018067115.1 Bizionia sp.
TAAATTGGATTGAAAATGAAGGTGAAGATTGTGTGTATTTAGTGCAAAACTAAAAGATATAATTAGCCGTTATCAATTCATATAAAAGAGTAGTAATTACAGAAATACAACAATACAATGAGCGAATTAAGTGTTAACCACTTACTAGGGATAAAATATCTTAATAAACAAGATGTCGAACTTATTTTTGAAACTGCCGATCACTTCAAAGAAGTTATTAATAGACCGATAAAAAAAGTGCCATCACTTAGAGATATCACCATTGCTAATTTATTTTTTGAAAACTCTACACGTACAAAACTATCTTTCGAGCTGGCCGAAAAAAGACTCTCTGCAGATGTTATTAATTTTTCAGCAGCGCAATCCTCGGTAAAAAAAGGAGAAACTTTAATCGATACCGTAAATAATATATTATCGATGAAAGTGGATATGGTGGTTATGCGCCATCCTAATCCTGGAGCCAGCGTATTTCTCTCTAAACATATTAAGGCTAATATTATTAATGCTGGAGATGGTGCACACGAGCACCCAACACAAGCATTATTAGATTCGTACTCTATACGAGAAAGGTTAGGCGAAGTGGGCGGTAAAAATGTAGTTATTGTGGGAGATATTTTACACAGTCGCGTGGCGCTTTCCAATATTTACGCTTTAAAACTTCAAGGTGCTAATGTTAAGGTTTGCGGACCAAAAACATTAATCCCAAAATATATCGAGCAATTAGGCGTTACCGTAGAAACCGATTTGCGAAAAGCCTTAAATTGGTGTGACGTCGCTAATATGTTGCGCGTTCAAAATGAAAGAATGGACATTAGTTACTTTCCTTCAACACGAGAATATACACAACAATTTGGAGTTAATAAAGACCTTTTAGACTCTTTAGATAAAGAAATCACTATTATGCACCCAGGCCCAATAAATCGCGGCGTGGAAATTACTAGCGATGTAGCAGATTCTAAACAAGCCATTATATTAGATCAAGTACAAAATGGAGTAGCAGTTAGGATGGCTGTTATTTATTTATTAGCTTCAAAACTAAAACAATAATATTATGATTATAGATAGAGAAGAAAACACGTCAATCATTACTCAGGAAAAAGCAACGATTGTAGAGTTAGTGAAAAAAATAGAGGCGCTTTCTCCAAAATTTAAAAACGATAATCTTATCGTTAAATTAAGTGTATTGGGCCCAATTGTAGTGCAAGATATTGTAGAATTCTTACGCTTATCGAATAACCACCGTGCTGCAAAATTGTCGTTTGTATTGGTTACAGATAAAATCAATATCAATGAAACTCCTGAAGAAATAGTGGTTGTACCAACACTTAAAGAAGCTTTCGACGTTATTGAAATGGAAGAAATGGAACGCGATCTAGAACTGTAGTTAATATCGCTTCATCTTTAAAAGCACTTTAACTAATGCTCTAAACCCCATTATAATGAAACTTAATATATTAGGCTGTTATAGTGCTACGCCACGTACTTTTACAAATCCTACGTCGCAGGTTCTAGAAATAAATAATCATATTTTTTTAATCGACTGTGGCGAAGGCACTCAGGTAGAACTGCGCAGACACAAAATTAAATTTAACCGTATTAAGCACGTGTTTATTTCTCACTTGCACGGCGATCACTTTTTTGGTTTGGTCGGTTTAATCTCAACTTTTAGACTGCTTACTCGCGAAGCCGATTTACATATTTATGGACCTAAAGGATTGAAGGAAATTATTACTCTGCAGTTAAAACTAAGCAAGTCTTGGACTAATTATCAATTAATATTTCACGAGCTCACTAGTACGTCTTCCGAAGTTATTTTTGAAGATGAGAAAGTAGAGGTGCATACCATTCCTTTAGATCATCGGGTGTATACCAACGGTTTTCTTTTTAAAGAGAAAGAACACGAACGCAAGTTAGATATGAACGCGGTACTAAACGCTAATATCGACGTTGCTTATTACCGGAAACTAAAACAAGGTTTCGATGTTGTCAATGAAGATGGTACTACTATTACAAACGCATCGGTAACGCAAACAGGGCCACCTGCAAAAAGTTATGCGTTTTGTAGTGATACTGCTTATTGTGAGGCGATCGTGCCTATTATTAAAGACGTTTCTGTGTTGTATCACGAATCTACTTTTTTAGAGCAACACGCTAAATTAGCGCCAAAAACAAAGCACAGTACCGCGCTGGAAGCTGCTAAGATTGCAAAATTGGCTAATGCTGGTAAGTTAATACTTGGACATTACTCCACGCGTTACGACAATTTAAACGCCTTTAAAACTGAAGCAGAGACGTGTTTCTCCCCTGTAGAGTTAGCAGACGATGGCAAAGTTTTCGACTTGTAACGGACTTTATAAATAACAAATTTTTAAAATAACAAATTATGGAAAAAGATTTAGGACACTATAGAAAGGCCTACGCAAAAAGCGAACTCTTAATCGAAAATACTCCTGAGAATCCATTGCATTTATTTAAAGAATGGTTTAACGATGTGGACCGTTCTTTTCCAGATAACGAAACCAATGCTATGACACTATCGACTATTGGATTAAACGGATTTCCAAAAAGTAGAATTGTGTTATTAAAGAAATTTACCGACGCAGGTTTTGTGTTTTTTACTAATTATGAAAGTGACAAAGGACTAGCGATTGCTAAAAACCAAAAAGTAAGTTTGTCTTTTTTTTGGGAGGGAGCAGAGCGACAAGTGATCATTCAAGGTAAAGCCGAAAAAATATCGCAAGCAGAAAGCGATGCTTACTTTAATTCGCGTCCTAGAGGGAGTCAGCTAGGTGCTATGGCGTCTAATCAAAGTGAAGCTATAGAATCTAGAGAAACTTTACAACACAAGCTAGAAGTTTTAGAGAAGACTTATGATGGTAAAAATATATCGCGTCCAGACTATTGGGGTGGTTATATTATAAAACCCATAACAATAGAGTTTTGGCAAGGAAGACCTAATCGATTACATGATCGAGTGGCGTATGTTTTGGGTACAGATGCTATATGGAATAAGGCTCTATTGGCGCCATAAATTTATTAGTGTAATCGTTATTTGTAAATAGACGATAAACGGTAATCAAAATCCGTTAAACAACTAGAATGAATCGTCAATACTTGTATTTTACCGATGTTTTACCAAAATAACCGACGAAATGCGTGTATTTAATCGATTTTAACATTTTATTAACACTTCATCTGTTGCGCTCATATTATATTTAAGCCCCGAACTTAAATATAGTATTATGAAACATTTACTTAACCTACTTTTTTTGACCTGCCTAGTGGTCTTTTCTTCCTCGTGTTCATCAGACAATAGTGAAGAGTTTGAAGCAACTTACAGTCACGATATTACGATTCCAGAAGTTAAAATTATTGAGGTAGAAATTATGGAGCTTATTAATGCCCATAGAATTAATTTAGGTTTAAATACACTTAATAATAATGAGTTAATAAAAGGACAAGCGTTTTCTCACACCGATTATATGATTGTCAATAATAATGTGTCTCATGATTATTTTTACTCTAGAAAACATTATCTACAAGACTATATTGGAGCCATTAGAGTGTCCGAAAATGTAGCATATGGGTATTCTTCAGCGCAATCTGTTGTAAACGCATGGTTAAACAGTGAGGGTCACAGAGCTAATATTGAAGGTGATTTTACAGATTTCGATTTAGTTGCAGAGAGAAATGCAGAAGGCAAGTGGTATTTTACTAATATTTTTACTAAAAAATAAATTAATATTTACATATATACAAAAGAGCTGAAATTCCTTCAGCTCTTTTTTTTTTGGACTATTTTTAACTACTGTATCACATGGGTTTTAATATTCAAAAATATACCAGTGTGGCGGTTTTTCATTTTTCAAATAGCGATTCTACAGAGGCTTCTAAACTCTAAAAAATAGACTATTCTAATTGTAGAACTCACAAAAAAATGAACACTATAAGTAGTGTTCATTTTTTTGTGAGGAGGTGTTTTACTTCTTCTTTAGGGTCTTGTATTTTTATATAACTATAGGCAATTATTCTTCATCATAACCTTTAGTAATAATAAATTTAGAACGTCTGTTTAATTGATGTTCCTCTTCGCTACAGTTTGCATCAT
>JAGPVI010000251.1 GCA_018067115.1 Bizionia sp.
AAGTAGAAAAGAATACCAGTATTTCTATACAGCATCAGAGTCCTTAAATTTAACAACATTCAAAGACAGGTTAGAACCTTTATTAGAAGTTGAAAATGCCGATATAAAAACACATATAAGTGCCACCGAGCGCCTAGGAAAACGCTATGATAATGTGAGCAAATTCTTAAATATAGCCGCTTTTATCGCCTTACTTCTAGGGTGTATTGGAATTGCCAGTTCAGTACACATTTATATTAAAGAGAAATTAAGGGCCATTGCTGTTTTAAAATGCTTGGGAGCCTCGCGTATTCAAAGTTTTGTAATATTCCTTATTCAAATTGCGGGAATTGGAATTATTGGTGGTTTAATTGGTTCTATGGTTGGTGTTGGTCTACAGTTTTTATTCCCATACCTGTTAAAAGACTTTTTGCCGTTTGCATTAGATATTTCCATTTCTGCTCAACCTATATTTATAGGCGTCTTGTTAGGATTATTTATGTCCGTTTTATTTGCCTTATTATCACTACTTCGCACGTGGTATGTGTCGCCATTAGATGTTTTACGGGTTGATGAAAAAGCCTCTCAAGAACCTCTCAAAATTCGTTTATTGGTATTTACTGTTATTTTAGTTTTCTTGTTTTTATTCTCTCTATGGCTCATTAAAAACCCACTTTATGCTCTGGTATTTGTGGGTGCAACCGTAATAACATTTATTCTTTTAGCAGGAGTCGCTTTAGGGTTTATAAAAACTATAAAACGTTTTTTTCCTAAACACTGGAGTTTTACAGCGCGTCAAAGTTTACTTAATCTTTTCAGACCTAATAATCAAACAGTGGTTCTAGTGGTAGCAATTGGTTTAGGGACTTTTTTAATTAGCACTTTATATTTTACTAAAGATATTTTATTAACCAAGACAGAGGTAGGGCAGGCTACAGAAAAGGCAAACATTATCATTCTCGATGTGCAACCTGAACAGCGTATAGAGGTCGCAAAAAGTATTACCAATAATGGTTTACCAGTACTTAATAATATTCCATTGGTGACTATGAGAATGCATAGCATTAACGGTCGCTTGGTAAACGATATTCGCCTGGATAGTACACATCAAATTCGAAACTGGGTTTTAAATCACGAATTTAGAACTACCTATCGCGATACACTTGAGGCATCTGAAGAGCTTTTAGAAGGTATTTGGACTCCGGAATTAAATGCTAATGATCCTGTGGTGATTTCTGTATCTGATAACTTGGCAGATGACGCCAATATTACCGTTGGCGATCCTATTGTTTTTAATGTACAAGGTGTTTTAATGGAAACAACGGTTGGTAGTATTAGAAAGGTCGATTGGTCGCAAATACAACTTAATTTTACTATTGTATTTCCAAAAGGCGTTTTAGAAGACGCGCCACAATTTAATGTATTAACCACTAGCGTTCCAAATGAAGCAACATCGGCAAATTTGCAACGCGATTTGGTGAGTACCTATCCAAATGTGTCGATTATAGATTTACGCCAAGTTTTTACCGTGGTGGAAGATATTCTTAATAAAGTCTCGTGGATTATTAATTTCATGGCCTTTTTTAGTATTCTTACAGGAATTATTGTATTGATCGGATCGGTAAGAACCAGCAAATACCAACGTATAAAGGAAAGTGTATTGCTTAGAACACTAGGTGCTAAAAACAAACAAATCTTGCAAATTACTGCTTTTGAATACGTGTTTCTTGGTCTTTTAGGTAGCTTGGTGGGGATATTATTGGCGCTGATTAGTAGTTTATCTCTAGCCGTCTTTGTTTTTAAAGAACCTTTTTCACCTTCAATTATTCCATTTATAGTGTTTTTACCAGGCATAACATTGTTGGTTTTAACTATAGGATTGAGTAATATTCAATCGGTGTTAAGAAGTTCGCCTTTAGAGGTGTTACGTAGAGAAGTGTAGAAATAGCACTTGAATGAAGTCTTGTGTACGTATACGAGGTGTTGATTTATCAAATTTCCCTCTCAACGATAGAAAATATGTGTTAAACTGAAATAGATTATACTATAGAAAATAGCTTAAAAACACCAAATCAACTGCAAATCAGTATTATACGAGTGATAAATTATGTTTATTAAATTAATTTTCATTAAATTTATTAGAAAATAATCCATTGATAATTAAATAGTTATAAGGGTTAAACACAATATAATGCCTTTTGTCCTTTTAAACTACACCTAGTTATCTTAACTAATACGTAAGCGAAATGGACAGAAGAAAATTTATAAAAAAGTCAGGACAAGCGTTATTAATAGTATCATCAATATCCATTACTGGTGCACTAGTGTCTTCATGCTCTTCTGATGATGACGATTTTTTTAATGACGGCTATTATGATGATGGATACTATGACGATGGGTATTACGATGACGGCTATTATGACGATGGGTATTAGGTCATTAAATAACCCGATACTAGAAATTCAATAGACATCATTTAAAAACCTCCTATTGCATAATATACTATTCCTTCATGATACAGCTTTGTCAACTCCTAGAGGTGCAGAGTTAACTATTAATGAGCTCGTTTTACTGGGCTCAGAAAAAGGATATACGACCACTATAGACTTACTTAAGGATTTTTCCATTACCCAAACTAGTATAAAAAAGGCGTCACTAGTTGTTGTTAATAGTACTTCGCGTTGTGCGTATGAGCGGCAACTCATTTTATATCTTTTAAATGAAAAGGTGCTTTATATTAAGATGGAGTATGACTATAATTTTTGTATGCGCAGAAATATATTATGTACTGTAGACCCTAGCGTTAAAAATTGTTGTAATTCCAATAAATTTCATTTGTTTCGAAGGTTATTTGCTGAAAGTTTACTCAACATTTTTCAATCTCCCAAGCATTACGACGCTCATTATAATTTTTATGGTGAAGCTTTAGGGGACCCTCTCATAATGCCCCCAACAATAGCTGTTGAAAAATTAAAAGTATCAGCTATAAAAAACGAAGATAGCATTCCTTTTTTTGGAGATTTAAACTATTTAAAGGGAGGCAACGCTTATTTGGAGTACGCCAAAGAACATCCTGATTTACAATTTCATGTCTATGGTAATAATAGATTACAAAGAGACATGCCTCCAAATATTATCTTCTTTAAGCCTGTAGAGAACGCTAAAGTTCTTGATATTTTAGGAAAAACAAAACAGTTTATATGTCTACCCGTTTGGCCTGAGCCATCGGGAAGGTTAGCAGCAGAAGCTTTTTTATCTGGATGTGAACTCATTACAAACGATAGAGTAGGCACATTTTCATTCAACTTTTACCCCAATCATAAAGAACAAGCCTTTATGGAAATGAAACAGGCACCAGAAGCGTTTTGGAATAGCATAAATGACATTCTAAATCAGCCTAAAATTGACACAAAGTGCACATCTTTAGGTTATGTTTTAATTTATAAAAGTTATGGCGGATTAGGAGATATCTTTTTTGCTATTCCTGCGATATATAAATTAGCAAAAGTTTCAAAGTCCTTACATTTTGCTGTAGCACCTCGTTTATTAGATTTTTTCAAAAAGCATTTAATTGGGGTAACCGTGGTAAATGAAGAAAGCGTGAAACATAAAGAATCAATGTATGACGTAGTTTATGAATTAGGAAATTATCCGGCGTTTAAAGGGTATGATTTAGCACATGCTTTAAGGTATCCCACACATAAAAAAGTAAAACAACATGCTATTCAGCATTACATAGATACCGTAGCTAAACTACACTCACAAATAGATAACCAATTCGATTTATATCCTTATTTTGAAAGGCACTTAGATTCCAGAAATTTATATTATGTCGTGCATCCTGGCGCTGGATTTTTATTAAAAATTTGGCCAACAGAAAATTATGCTCGACTTATTGAATACTTATTCGAATTATATCCTCATTTAAACTGTAAAATAATACAAGGTCCAAACGATCCCGATATTTCAAAATATTTCACAAAAAACACAGAACATATTGAATATATAACTGGAGGTATGATAGAAGTAGGAAATAGTATGGAAGGCGCACTATTTCATATCGGAAATGATGCCGGAATTACACATGTTGCTGGTAGTTTTAATGTGCCTACTGTAGGTATTTATGGTCCCACAGGGCCAGGAAGCTGGGGTAGCTTTGCCTTAAACAACGTGCTTATATGGGGAAAAAAGGGAGTCTGTAATTTACGTTGTAATTACGATGTTATTCTCCATTGCGAACATCGCATTTGTTTACATTCCATAACCGTAAATAGAGTCGTTGAAGCCCTGTTTGTTTTGCTACAAAAAGCATATCCTGAGCAAAAATCAATAGTAAAAGTCAATCCAGAAATAAAACTTGAACGCAGTTTTTACGATTGCTTAATTAAATTAAACGATTCCGAAATACTACTTGAGTACAATAACAACAGTATGAAAGCTAAAGTAGAAGCTCTTTTACTAAATGAAATTATTGCACTTGATGAGGATGAGGAGTTTCTGCAAGTAATAGATGTTTTGAATAAGCATAACATTATCTTCTTTGTCCCTAACTTTAAGAGCTAATAAACTGATGGCGATATCTTTATAACGTACAGCCGTTATCGACTAATTTTAAAGGCCATTTTCACCCCTAAACCATATTTTTTTTAATCAATGCTTTAGTCATAATTTAATATACTTACGCCACGAATTACCGTTAGAATGTTTTAAAAACATGTATATTTAAGATTCCAATTTAAAATGTAATCTACAATCCATATATGAAATATCTCACACTTATGTCCTGCCTGTTTGTCTTACTATTTTTAGGCTGTAATGAGGTCAATCCTGACGGCGAAAAAGAGGTGCGTAAGTTTGTAAAACAATGGAACGATTCGCACACGCAATTAAAATCGGCTTTTCTTAGTAGAGACTATATGGAAGTGGTTAATTATTACGGTTTAGAATATACTAGAGTACAAGTACAACGCGATAAAGAGCTGTTGTTTCAGCAATTTCCAGAATATACACAGCATATTTTAAATGACCAGATAGATATTATAAAAGAGAAAGGCAGCTTCTTAGTCTCCTTTACTAAACAGGTGAAATATAATGGGATCGAAGCAGTGTACCCCTCGTATCTTGTTGTGATTTATAGGAATGGGAATTTTAAAATAAATGTAGAAGGGGTTACTAAGGACGCTAAAGGATTAGATGCTCCTATTTTTCCTAATGCCCGTCAAAACAATACTATTCTTACTAACAACAGACAGCTTTTTGGTGATTTTAATGGCGATGGTCTCTCAGACTATGCCAATGTAATCTCACCAGAAATTATGGCGCCTACCACCAAGAATACTATATATAATGATCCAGTTGTATGTAAAAACGGAGACTGCACTAGTGTTATCGTTTTCAGTAATGATCAACTAAAAGACATCACCATTAAAGGAGCATATAAATCTCAATTAGAAAACCTCAAAGATCTTAATAGTGATGGTGCAGACGAGATTGGTTTTTGGGATATTAAACCAACTTCCAAGACTTTATATGTGTTTAATGCTTTAAATGGTTTGCTACTATGCGATCCTATTGTAATTAATACCACCGTACATAAAGAGCTAAAACTTATAGATGTAATAAAAAAATCAGGGCCCAATAAAATAACAGTGACTTACAGCGAGCAAGTTAATGATATATGGGTTTTACAAAACAAAATAATTGATTTGGCTAGTGGTAACTAACCGCGAAAGTAAAACAAACGAAAATTGCAGGCATTGAGATTGAGGTGTAAAAAACCATAGAAGTAGCTGAGGCAGTCTTAAAAGTAATTTAATCATAAGCGCGTATCAATATAATTTGTATTGGAGTAATAATAATTACGGCATTAGTACCCTTGATTTCTTAATTTAGGTGTCTATTTTGCTAGAGAAAAAAAGTGAATGATATATTAGCAGATCCCTTTGTTTTAATGTACCTATTTATATTTTTTTCGTTTTAACAAACATTAACCTATTTATCAATTTGTCATCTTGTATTTACCGTTAAGAATTAGTAACTTTAAGAACAATCTAATAGTAGCTTTATAAGCTAATAGTAAAGTTTGACCGCATTAGTTATAGATATATAAATCACTTTAAATCATACTATCAATGAATGATAATAAACCAAAACTGACACGACAGACTGGGGCACCAGTTGGAGATAATCAAAACGTACAAACTGCAGGACCTAGAGGCCCAATGTTAATGCAAGACGCATGGTTTCTTGAGAAAATGGCAAATTTTGATCGCGAAGTTATTCCAGAAAGACGTATGCATGCCAAAGGCTCAGGCGCTTTCGGAACATTTACGGTTACTCACGATATTACTAAATACACGAAAGCCAATATATTTAGCGAAGTGGGTAAAAAGACAGATATGTTTAGTAGGTTTTCTACGGTTGCAGGAGAAAGGGGTGCTGCCGATGCCGAAAGAGATATTAGAGGGTTTTCATTAAAATTTTATACGGAGGAAGGTATTTGGGATTTAGTTGGAAATAACACGCCTGTATTTTTCTTTCGCGATCCAATGAAGTTTCCAGATTTAAATCGCGCTGTAAAACGGGATCCTAAAACCAATTTAAGAAGTGCTAATAACAACTGGGATTTTTGGACCTTACTACCAGAATCTTTACACCAAGTAACTATAACTATGAGTGATCGTGGTATCCCAACAGGGTACAGAAATATGCACGGTTTTGGAAGCCATACCTTTAGTTTTATTAATAAAGATAATGTTAGACATTGGGTAAAGTTTCATTTTGTAACGCAGCAAGGCATAGAAAACCTTTCAGATGAAGAAGCAGCGAAATTAGTTGGAATGGACAGAGAGTCTTCTCAAAGAGACCTTTTTGATGCTATTGACAAAAAGGATTTCCCAAAATGGAAGATGTTTATTCAGGTTATGACCGAAGAGGAAGCAAAAACATACCGCTTTCATCCTTTCGATTTAACAAAAGTATGGTATAAAAAAGACTTCCCGCTTATTCCAGTTGGAGAATTTGAGTTAAACAGAAACCCAGAAAATTATTTTCAAGATGTAGAGCAAGCAGCTTTCAATCCGGCAAATGTTGTTCCTGGAATAGGTTTTTCGCCAGATAAAATGCTACAAGGGCGCTTGTTTTCTTATGGAGATGCACAACGCTATAGATTGGGTGTTAATCATTATCAAATTCCGGTAAATAAACCAACGTGTCCTTACCATTCTAATCATAGAGATGGTGCGATGCGTGTAGATGGAAACCATGGTGGTACTTTACATTACGAACCAAATAGTTATGGCGAATGGCAAGAACAGCCAGATGCAAAAGAGCCGCCATTACAACTAGATGGAAGCGCTTATGCTCACAATTTTAGAGATGATGATGAAGATTATTACACGCAACCAGGCGATTTGTTC
>JAGPVI010000254.1 GCA_018067115.1 Bizionia sp.
AAGTACTTTCAAGAGACCGGTACTTTCGAAATTAATTTAGCGTCATCAGACATTGTCAGTGTAACAACTTCCGTAGATTTGGCGGACTATAATTTTATAGCCACTCCAACCGTTGTTATGCGTAATAATTTTAAATTGGAACCTTGGTTTGATTTTATGCCAGTTGGCGATTGGCCGTTATTTTTTATTCAAGTTCAAGATAAAAAAATAATGAAACTTGACGATTATATGTGTGTTTACAGAATACACGATAAAGGTGTTTGGTCTTCGGCAAATGAGCAACAGCGATTAGAAATGGATATAAACACCATAAAACCAATCTTAGATAATGTTGCCTTACCTAAAGCTACAAAGGCTGCTTTAAGGAAAAAATATAAAGAAAAGTTAAGTGCACTAAAGAAACTAAGTAAAAAGCCTGGTTTTAGCTTTAAGCATTTGTTTTCTAAATCTTAAAACACTTTCTTAATTGTTCTTTTTTCTTTGGTGTTAAGCCTTTTAGCGCGACCTAAAATCGTTAGTCTTTTTAGTCTGTTTTTAATTTTCTTGCTTCTATAAAAGGTCAAATACTTTAGTATGTCTTCAGGATTAAATAATTCTACTAATTTAAAATGATAATGCATCCTTTCTTCACCTTTAGATAGAATAGCTGTAGAGCGTGTTGTAAACGTATTTTTAAAAGTACGCTTTATTAAAGGTGTAGCTTGTTCTTTAGTTTTAGCGTCTAATTTTTCGTAACAATGTCTTAGCGTTAACATTTTTAAATACGTAATGTACATAGATACCATATTTTTATCGGCTTTATACTCTTCGTTTTTGTAGTAGTTAGAGTAGATGAATTCAATTATAAAAAGATAGGATTCTAAATTTTTTATGTTGAAGTTATTAGTGATAGAATTGGTATTGGCAACATTATAAAAATAGGTAGGTCGATTATTAAAAATGATGCCTTTAGTATGAAATAACGTTTCAAAAAACCACAATTCGTCTTCGTGATAAATTCCTTTTTTAAAAGTTAGTTTATGTGCATCAATAAAATCTTTTTTAAGCAATCTATTCCAAGCCACACAAATAAAAGGCTCTTCTATAGCTTTGCTTAATAGTGTTCTGGATTCATTTTTAAAAACTGTAAACGGTTTTGGTGTGTGCGGTAGGTAGTCTTTAATTAGTGTGCTCTGACCTTCTGTAATAGCGCATTTTCCATATACTATATCGGTGTCTTCAGTGGTTAATTCAAGTAAGTTGTTTAGTGTGTTATCCGCAATTAAATCATCCGAATCCAAAAAATATATATATTCGCCATTCGCCAATTCTAACCCTTTATTTCTGGCAACAGAAAGGCCTTGATTTTCTTGAGAATAATAGGTATACCGATGATCTTTTTCTGCCCATTCTTTACAGATAGAAGCGGTGTTATCTTGACTTCCATCATTAATTATAATACATTCCCAATGTGGATACTCTTGTAAAAAAACACTTTGTAAAGTTTTAGAAACAAAAGGTTCAACATTATAACAAGGTACAATTATAGACACTAAAGGGGTAGACATAGATGGAATTGTAATTTTAAGCAGCTAAATTAATTTAATTTGAAGGATAACTCATAGTAAGTCTATTAAAAAGTTGTTACTACGTAATAATTACTTATTTTTTTTACAATTAATATACTTTAAATCGTTTAAAACAGAATACTTAAAATAGGTAATGATAAAATTCCTATTTTTGGGCTATGAATTCAGACATTAAGGCGATAAAACCAAAAACATTAGCGTATTTTGAGACTAATCCTTTAGTTCTTAAACGCGCTTCTCAACCTAAGGTTTCTATAATTATACCCGTTTATAATCAAATAGTTTATACGCTAAATTGCTTGTATTCTATAAAGGAAGAATGTGAGCAGAACAACGTTGAGATAATTGTTATAAATGATTGTAGTACAGATGATACATTAAAGCGGTTAAATACAGTTGAAGGGATTTCAGTCATTACAAATGAAGAAAATTTAGGGTTTCTTAAAAACATAAATAAAGGTATTGAGGCAGCTAAAGGCGATTATGTTTTGCTGTTAAATAACGATGTTATTGTGTTACCTAACTTGTTAAAAGAAATGTTTTCCGTTTTCGAAACACAAAATAATGTTGGAGCAGTGGGTGCAATGGGTATTCATCCTAGTGGTGTTTTATTAGAGGCGGGCTCTACTATTTATTCAGATGGTGGCGTGGATAATATAGGCCGTGAAAACAGTTTAGAAAACCCTAAAAACCATTTTCTTAAAAAAGTCGATTATTGCTCAGGCTATTGCTTGTTGCTCAAACGGTTTTTTCCCGATAATAAGTTGGTACAGCTAGATGAATTCTTTTTGCCTGCTTATTATGAAGAAACAGATTTGTGTATGCAAATTCGTCATACTTATGGTTTAGATATTTATTACCAACCGTTTGCTAAACTAATTCATTTTGAAAGTATATCCTATGGTAAAGAAGTCACGGATAAAAAACGAAAACTTGTAGATAAAAATAAAATAAACTTTTATAAAAAATGGAAAACTGTTTTAGATAAAAGACCATACCAGAAAACGCGATTAAATCAAAAATACCTCAATAAAAATTATAAAGGAGAGAAATTACTAGTGCTAGAAGATGCCTTAACGCCTCAATTATTAGAGGAAATAAAAGCCAAAGATTGTACTACTCATAAAGTCGCTATTGTGTTAAAAAACAAATGGAATATAAAAAATATTGAAAAATGGCAACGTCACGGCGTCGAAATTGTTTATCCGTACGTATCTAAAGACAATAAAAGTATAAGTTTTTTAAATATTATAAAGTTTATGGCTCCAGGTTTTGATAGAGTTGAGACCAAAAGCATAAAAAACAAATTTTATTTTTATTTAAAATCATTTAACAAATAAACGTGTTATTTTTGTACGCGCTATAAAAACAATAACGAATCAAAATTCGAAGGGATATTTCAATGTATAAATCTATAAAAAATCAAATCAGACTTGTTAAATTAAAAAACAAACTTTTAAAAGAGAACATGTTTTTTAAAAAAGAGTCTCTGGTCTTTAAAGAAAAAAATGTTTTAATTGTAGATGAAATTATACCAGAATTTAATAAGGATTCGGGGTCTAGACGACTTAAAGAAATTATTTCAATATTATTAAAAAACGATATTGGTGTTTTCTTGTTAGCAGATTACAGACAACATCGCTATAAAAGTGATTATTTTGAAGTCTATAAAAAAATGGGGGTTAACGTCTATCAACCTGCTATTTTTAAAGATGAGGTGCTAACAATAGAAGGGTTTATAAAATTAATTGCACCCAAACTAAATTATGCATGGTTACATAGGCCACATATTTTTGACAAATACCAAAGCATAGTTAATAATGCGAATCCAAAGGTGAAGTTAATTTACGATATGGTCGATTTCCATTACGTAAGATTGCAACGTGAATATGAACTAAATAAAAATGAAGATCATAAAATTGATGCTCAAAAATATTTAGAATTAGAAACTAAAAATAGTAAAGAGGCGGATGTTACTATTGCTATTTCAGAAACAGACAAAGCTTTACTTTTAAAACACTATAACAAGCCACAGCAAATTAAAGTACTGAGTAACATACATCAGCATTTACCAAAAACAGCTAATTTTCAGACTTTCGAAAATAGAAAGAACTTGTTATTTATTGGAAACTTTAGGCATACACCAAATCAAGATGCTATTTTGTTTCTACACGATAAAATAATGCCAATTATCTGGAAAACACTCCCTGATGTAAAAGTAGATATTATTGGAAGCTATGCTACCGAAGACATTAAAGCATTACATTCAGAACAATTTAATGTTATTGGATTTGTAGACGACGTTAAAGACTATTTTTATAGTTCAAGATTATTTATAGCACCGTTGCGATATGGAGCAGGAATAAAAGGTAAAATTGGGCAGAGTTTAGAATATAGCCTGCCGCTAATTACTACAGATATTGGAGCCGAAGGTTTTAATTTTGGCGCTCATCACGACGTAATGGTTGGTAATACTCCCCAAGATATAGCGGCGAAAATTATTGAAGTCTATACGAACAAAGAGGTTTGGGATACTTTAAGTGATTATTCTGAGCATATTTTAGAGCCTTTTTCTTTAAAAAGCACAGAAGATACTGTTTTGAGTTTAATAAAATAAAGTGCTTATTTTAAGTTAAAAACCTTTTCAATCCATTTATCGATCGTGTAATTGTTGTAAGTGTCTGGTACTAATTCTTCGTATTCTGTTGTAAAGAAATCTGTACTCGGTAGCGCATTTACGTCGTCCATTACAAAAATATTGTTAGGTTTGTAAAACGAATAATTAAGTACGTTTTTATTATTAGTAATCACTTTCTTTTTTAAGGCTAAGGCTTCAAAAAAACGGAAACTTAATCCTGTTTGCTTTTCGCGCACGAAATCAACAATAACTTTTGCTTTTTTGTACTCTTCAATCAGTTGTTCTTGAGAAATATAGCTCTCCTTAAATGTAATGTAGTCAGCACCTTTTTCTTTAAGTGCGTCCAGTTTCTTATTTTTTCCTAAAACGACACAGTTAAAGTTTAAATTCATTGTTTTAAACTTTTTTGCCAAATCAATTAGCAACGGCACTCTATCATCTAAAGACCCTACATAAACAGCATCGTAAACCTCTTTAGCTTTGGCTTTAACTTCTTCAAGATAATTATAATTGGTAATAGGTAGAAAATTATAATTGTCCACGTCATTGGTGTCAAAAGAATAAATAGTATCAAAAACGCCGTCTAATAAGTGAGCAATACAATTCCTTTCCATACTATCGTACAGGTACGCATTGTATTTATTGGTACGTTTTTTTATTTGCAAATGATGTTCTAAGTCAATCACCTCGGGATTTATAACCAATATTTGATCTTGAAAGCCTAAACGGTCTAACTCATCGACAATAAAATCTTGACGCCTTAGTTTTTTTAAGTTCTTATTTAGAAATACTTTACTAAATGCATTTGTGATTTTATCAAAAACCGAAGCGTGCTTATAATCTCCAATTTTAATGTGGTAACTATCTACCCCTTTTTTTTGAAGCGCAGCAGTAATGTGCTTATCGTAATTCCAGTGGTCAAAACTGATAATACATATTTTTTGGGGCATCGATTCGGTTTTATAATTATTATCAAAAATACTATAATGTTTAGTATATCGGTAATTGTTTGTTATTTTTGAATCACTAAGTTAAACAAAATATGAAAAAAATTGTTGTTGGGTTTTTAATGTCTTATGATTATGAAAAGCTAAAACGTTCTATTCCCC
>JAGPVI010000272.1 GCA_018067115.1 Bizionia sp.
CGACCTGCACGACCAGTTTCTTGGTAATAGCTTTCTATACTTTTAGGAATATCATGGTGGATAACAAAACGCACATCGGGTTTGTCAATTCCCATACCAAAGGCAATGGTAGCGACAACCACATCAATATCTTCCATTAAGAACATATCTTGATGCTTCACTCGTGTTTTAGCGTCTAATCCTGCATGATATGGCAAGGCTTTTATACCGTTAACTTGTAGTACTTGAGCGAGCTCTTCTACACGTTTCCGACTTAAACAGTAAATAATACCTGTCTTGCCTTCGTTCTGTTTCACAAAGCGGATGATATCTGCATCAACACTCTTCGTTTTAGGGCGTATTTCGTAATATAAATTAGGACGATTAAAAGAAGCTTTAAAGGTTCTAGCGTCCGACATTCCTAAGTTTTTCAAAATATCCTCTTGAACTTTAGGGGTTGCCGTAGCCGTTAAACCAATAATAGGGATATTGTCGCCAATACGTTCTATAATCTGTTTTAAATTTCTGTATTCCGGTCTAAAATCGTGACCCCATTCACTAATACAATGGGCTTCATCAACTGCCATAAATGAAATTTTTACACTGCGTAAAAATTCTACATTCTCTTCTTTGGTAAGGGACTCTGGTGCAACATATAAAAGCTTGGTAATACCATTGGTAATATCTTGCTTTACTTGTTTAACTTCAGTTTTATTTAAAGAGGAATTTAATACGTGTGCAACACCATGCTCATCAGAAACACCACGAATGGCATCCACTTGATTTTTCATTAATGCTATTAACGGAGAAACAACAATAGCCGTACCCTCTTGCATTAAAGCTGGAAGTTGATAACATAGAGATTTACCACCACCAGTAGGCATAATAACAAAGGTGCTTTCCTTGGCTAAAATACTCTTGATAACGGCTTCTTGTAATCCTTTAAATTCACTGAAGCCAAAAAATGTTTTTAGTGCTGAATGTAATTCACTTTTCACTATTAACTCAATTGGTTTTAATTATTATTTACACTTTATAAACTATACAAATTTTCAAAAAATAATCACTAATATTTTACACTCTTTAATAATCTTTCCTTTTAATTTTTCGCTAAATTTGCTGCGAATAAGAGTTATTACTAATTATACGTATTGCATAATATTTAAAGATAGCAAAATCTTTTAAATGCATCATATATAAAAATTGATTATTTTGAATACTAAAGACAACATTGTAAAATTAGCAAAAGAAACCATAGCTTTAGAGAGCAAGTCTATTGAAAACTTGGCGCATTTAATTGATACTGATTTTGCTGATGCTGTTGAACTAATATACAACTCCAAAGGTAGGGTAATTATAACAGGAATTGGCAAAAGTGCCATAATTGCTACAAAAATTGTTGCCACTTTAAACTCTACCGGAACGCCAGCTGTTTTTATGCATGCTGCCGACGCGATTCACGGTGATTTAGGTTTAATTTTAAAAGATGATGTGGTTATTTGTATATCCAAAAGCGGGAACACTCCAGAAATAAAAGTGCTGGTTCCGCTTATTAAAAATGCAAACAATAAAATGATTGCTATTACCGGTAATAAAGACTCTTTTTTAGGACAGCAAGCCGACTTTATTTTAAACGCATACGTAGAAAAAGAAGCCTGCCCTAATAACTTAGCACCAACCACGAGCACCACTGCGCAACTAGTAATGGGCGATGCTCTAGCAGTTTGCTTATTAGACTTACGTGGTTTCTCAAGTAAAGACTTTGCTAAATATCACCCTGGCGGTGCTTTAGGAAAAAAACTCTATTTAAGAGTGCAAGATTTATCGTCTGCAAACCAAAAACCTAAAGTAAATCTTAACACCAACGTTAAACAAGTTATAATAGAGATTTCAGAGAAAATGCTTGGGGTAACTGCAGTCGTCGAAAACGATAAAATTGTTGGTATTATTACCGATGGTGATTTACGACGAATGCTAACAAAAGTAGACGACTTTACTAAACTAACAGCACAAGATATAATGAGTGCCAACCCTAAACGTATCGCAGAAGAAGCGATGGCCGTGGAAGCGATGGAACTTATGGAGAATTCGGGGATTTCACAATTATTAGTGGAACAGGATGGCAAGTATGCTGGTGTAGTACACTTACACGATTTAATTAAAGAAGGTATTTTATAATGGCAAAGAAAAATGTAAACGCAATGTCTTTTTTAGATCACTTAGAAGATCTTAGATGGCATTTAATTAGAATCTGTTTAGCTATTATTGTCTGCGGTGCTGTTGCTTTCGCATTCAAATCCTTCATCTTTAATGTTATTATTTTTGGCCCTAGTAAAATGACATTCCCTACCTACCAATGGTTGTGTAGTATGGCCAATTTTGTAGGCATAGAAGACTCTACTTTTTGTGGGGACGAGCTTCCTTTTATTTTACAAAGTAGAACAATGGCAGGGCAATTTTCTGCCCATATTTGGACTTCTATTTATGCAGGTTTTATTGTATCCTTCCCTTATGTTATTTACCAATTATGGCAATTTATTAGCCCTGGAATGAAATCGACAGAACGTAGCCATTCTAGAGGTTTTATCTTCGTGTCGTCGTTGCTGTTTTTCTTAGGTGTTCTTTTTGGTTACTATATAGTAACACCATTATCTATTAACTTTCTAGGAACCTACCAAGTGAGTGAACAGGTTAAAAACAACTTCGATATTAGTAGTTATATTGGCCTACTCCGTGCTTCGGTTATTGCATCTGGCTTAATTTTCGAGCTTCCTATTATTATATATTTCTTAACCAAAGTTGGATTAGTAACGCCAGAATTTTTAAGAAAATACCGTAAATATGCCTTAGTAATAGTACTTATTTTATCGGCAGTAATCACTCCTCCAGATGTGGCGAGTCAGATTATTGTAGCAATTCCTATTCTTATCCTTTACGAAATAAGTATTTACATTTCGAAATTTGTATTACGTAAACAAAACAGTAAAATCACAAAAGATGTCAGACCTAGTTAACGAATTTAATGACTACCGTTCTAAAATGAACGATAAGATTCTAGCCGATAATAATAAAGTTATAAAACGTATTTTTAATTTAGACACCAACGCTTTTGCCGCTGGCGCTCTAGATGTACAAACTAAAGAATTATTAGGCCTTGTAGCCTCTACAGTGTTACGATGCGACGATTGCATTAAATACCATTTAGAAGCGTGCCATAAAGCTGGAATAACAAAAGAAAAAGTAGTCGAAACTCTTAGTATTGCTACATTAGTAGGCGGTACCATTGTAATACCTCATTTACGTCGCGCTTACGAGTTTTGGGACGCTTTAGAAGCCCAGAGTTAAACTTTGCACAATTAGCCACGGTGCGATTAGTGTTTAATTTTGAATTTACTATTTTTAGCCCTTATATTTGATACTTATGAAGCTTAAAGCCGAAAATTTAATGAAGTCCTACAACGGACGAAAAGTTGTAAAAAGCGTTTCTCTTGAAGTAAATACAGGGGAAATTGTAGGTCTTCTGGGTCCTAATGGAGCCGGAAAAACAACGTCGTTTTATATGATTGTAGGCTTAATAAAACCAAACGGAGGTAGCATTCACTTAGAAGGTACTAACATTACCAACTACCCAATGTATAAACGTGCACAACACGGTATTGGGTATTTGGCGCAAGAGGCTTCCGTATTTAGAAAACTAAGTATTGAAGACAATATATTAAGTGTATTACAATTAACAAAACTGAGTAAAAAAGAGCAATTGCATAAAATGGAATCGCTTATTGAAGAATTCAGTTTAGGGCATATTCGTAAAAACCGAGGAGACCTACTGTCTGGTGGAGAACGCCGAAGAACAGAAATTGCACGAGCACTTGCTACCGACCCGAATTTTATTTTATTAGATGAACCTTTCGCTGGGGTAGATCCTGTTGCCGTTGAGGACATTCAGCGCATTATTGCGCAACTGACAAAGAAGAATATTGGAATACTAATTACCGACCACAACGTTCAGGAAACACTTGCTATTACAGATCGTACCTATTTAATGTTTGAAGGAAGCATACTAAAAGCTGGTGAGCCTGAAGAATTAGCAAACGACGAAATGGTTCGTAAGGTTTATTTGGGTCAGAATTTCGAACTGCGTAAAAAGAAAATACGCGAGTAGTAGTAATTCACGACTTCTTCCTGTTACTTTTTTACTATACCGATACCCCATTTTACTCCCATTACAAGAACCAGAACTCCGGCTCCAAACCCTAGTCCTACAATAAAGTCACGAATTATTCCTGGAATAGACTCTAAGAAATGATGCATAAACTCAAGGTTATGTACAAAAATACCACCGGCAACAAGTAATAACGCGATAGTACCTATTACCGATAAACTTTTAATTACCCACGGCAAGGCAGCTACAAAAAACTGTCCGATAGCTACTAAAACACCTTTGCCATCTTTGCTAAGCGAAATTAATTTATGTCCGAAATCGTCCATTCGCACAATTAAAGCCACAATACCATATACCCCAATAGTCGCAATAATAGCGACGATAGAAACCACTAATATTTGAAACAAAAGATCTTGACCAACCACTGTTCCTAAGGCAATAATAACAATCTCTACAGACAAGATAAAATCGGTTAAAATAGCCGATTTAATTTTGCTTTTTTCAGCAAGAAGAATCTCTTCATCAGTTAACTCTTCCTTTAAATTTATGGGAGTATCGTGAGCGTGCGGCACAAGATATTCATAAACTTTCTCAGCACCCTCATAAGCAAGATACAAGCCTCCCAGAACCAAAATAACAGTGACTGCCCAAGGTAAAAAAGCACTGAGTAAAAAAGCAACAGGTAAAATAATAAGCTTATTAAAAAAAGAACCTTTGGTTATTGCCCAAAGCACAGGCAACTCTCTAGACGACACAAATCCAGACGCTTTTTCTGCATTAACGGCCAAATCATCTCCTAAAATACCTGCGGTTTTTTTAGTGGTTATTTTGCTCATTGCAGCAACATCATCCATTAATAAAGCAATATCATCTAGTAAAGCGAAAAATCCTGAAGCCATAAATTTAAATCTGTTTTATTGTGTTAGTTTTAGTGAATTCTCAAAACCCCTATTTAGAAAATAACGACATTAAAATATAAAGTAAAATAATTAATGGTATCGCCGCAAATTGAAGCACCACCAAAAGAACAATACATAACAGAATAAAAATATAACGAATGGCATTATTTTTAAAACTCCAGTCTTTAAACTTCAGAGCAAATAATTTAACAGGAGCATTTAAAATATAGCAGCTAACAATAGTTAAAGGAATTAAAAACCACACGTTCAAAATGATACTATTAATTAAATCGTTATTCTGAAATTCCATAATTAAAGGCAACGACATAATTAATAACGCGTTTGCAGGCGTTGGCAGGCCTTTAAAATAACTTTGCTGCTCTTCGTCTACATTAAACTTCGCTAAGCGATACCCCGAGCCTAAAGTAATTAGTAAACCTATTAAAGCAATAGGTGCTAATTTAAAATCACCCAAATGCAACAGTGAGTTCCACTCTGTCGAGCTCGTAATAAAAGCCGAAGAATCTACACTTAAACTAATCAATTTAAACATAACAATACCGGGTACTAATCCGCTAGTCACCATATCAGCTAAAGAATCTAATTGCAGTCCAATGTCACTTTGTGCATTTAGTTTTCTAGCGAGCAATCCGTCGAAGAAATCGAAGAATATTCCTAAAAACACAAATACTGCAGCAGCAACAAATAAATTGTTAACCGCAAATAAAACGGCGATACTTCCGCAGAAAAGATTAAGAAGCGTGACAAAATTCGGAATAAAAGACTTTAAAGCCATACAGATGTTTTTTTTGTAAAAATAATAAAGTAATCCCTTAAAAAAAGGGTTTATGCAATATACTAAGTGATTTCAAGTTTAATATATAGAAAAATTATAGCATCTTTGTAAAAAAATCGCAATTGAAATCAATTTTTACACTTGTTTTTATAACAGTGACACTTGCAACCTCTGCACAAACCAAGTATTCTAACGAGTTTATGAATATTGGTGTCGATGCAGCTGCTCTTGGTATGAGTAATGCTGTAACCGCCAATACCAAAGATGTAAATGCTGGTTATTGGAACCCTGCCGGATTGGTGAATTTGGAGGATAGACAACTTGCTTTAATGCACTCTAGCTATTTTGCCAATATTGCCAATTACGATTATGTTGCCTTTGCAATGCCATTAGACGATAGAAGTGCTTTTGGAATCTCATTAATTCGTTTTGCCGTTGATGATATTTTAGATACCACCCAGCTTATAGACGACCAAGGAAATGTGAATTACGATCGTATTAGTTTATTTTCGACGGCCGATTATGGTTTAACCTTTTCGTATGCCAGAAAACTACCCGTTCAAGGTTTACAATATGGTGTGAACGCGAAAGTAATTCGGAGAATAATTGGAGATTTCGCGAATTCTTGGGGCTTTGGTTTTGATGCAGCTATACAGTTTAAAACAGGAGATAATTGGGAGTTTGGTGTAATGGCGAGAGATATTACTACTACTTTTAACTCGTGGAGTTACGATGAAGACGCTTTTGAACGTATTAAAAATGCTATTGAAGGCCAGAATCAAGAACTCCCTGAAACTACAGAAATTACCATTCCTAAACTACAAATTGGAGTTGCAAAAAGCTATACGTTTCATTACGATTATACGCTACGTGCCGAAATAGATTTAAACGTACGTTTTGCTCAAACCAACGATATTATCTCCACCTCTTTTGCGAGTGTAAATCCTGCTTTGGGTTTCGAGTTTGGCTATATAGATATGATTTATCTTCGTGGCGGATTGGGTAACTTTCAAAATGAATTACAAATAGACAACAGTGAGAGTTTAAGCTTTCAGCCTAGTTTTGGTGTCGGTTTTAAATACAATGGCATTCACGTCGATTATGCTTTTACAGATATCGGCGACCAAAGTGTAGCTTTGTACTCTAACGTCTTTTCCCTTAAATTAGATTTCAGTATTTTTAGATAGATCTCCGTTTGCAACCTATGAAAAAACTAATCCTTATCACTGCACTTTTAATAAGTGTTTTCAGTACCGCTCAAAATAATCCTTTAGTAGATAATGCGCAATTTAGTGTACTAACCATAGGCCCGGGAACATCGTTAAACGATGCTTTTGGACATAGTGGGTTTCGTGTAAAAACATCGTTTTCGGATGATGTCTATAATTACGGAATGTTCGATTTTAATGCGCCCAACTTCTATTTAAACTTTGCAAAAGGCAAACTTGATTATTATATGGGGGCCAGCAGTTTTAAACGCTTTAAAGATGTTTATGTTTGGCAAAACAGAACGATAAAAGAACAAGTATTAAACCTTACGCCAACTCAAAAAAACGAATTATACGCCTACCTTATTCATAATTTAAAGCCTGAAAATAAATACTACGCTTACGATTTCTTTTTTGATAATTGCGCAACTCGTATTCGCGATGTGTCAGAAAAAGCGTGGCATGGTAACTTAGAATACAAAACACCCGAAACGTATAAAGAAGAAACGTTTAGAACCTTAATTCAAAATAATTTAGAGTGGAATTCATGGGGTAGTTTTGGAATTGATGTAGCCTTAGGCTCGGTTATAGACACTAAAGCAACACCTAGAGAGTATATGTTTTTGCCGGAATTTGTTTTTCAATTTTTTGAAGAAACGACATTTAAAACCACCGGTGAACCTTTAGTAAAAGAGTCGCATACTATTTACAAAAAAAGAGAACAAAATAGTACGACTTCTTTTTTTACTAGTCCTTTACTCGTGTTTTCTATACTAAGTATTATTATTATATTTATTACTTACAGAGATTTTAAAAAGACCTCCCGATCGAAAGTTTTAGACCTCATCCTATTTACTATTACTGGACTTATTGGCGTTTTACTTTGCTTTTTATGGTTTGCAACAGACCATACAGCAACAGCTGGGAATTACAATGTGTTATGGGCGTTTCCATTGAGTGTGTTTTGCATAATGCAACTCTTAAAAAGGAATCCTAAAAAATGGTTTATAGGTTACTTAAAATTACTAGTAGTAATGTTATGCTTATTAACTTTACACTGGAGTATTGGTTTGCAACGCTTTGCACCCGTATTAATCCCGTTGCTACTAGCTTTAGTAATAAGATATATCTACCTCATCTGGTTTTACGCGACTTTAAAAGAATAATCTGAAAAAGCATAAATTTAAAAATGAATGGTTTTAGTATGGTTTACCTAGAATGGTTTACTTCTGATTTGCTAAAGGTAAATTAGAATTTAAAACCCTTCGGTTAGCCTAATTATTAGCTACGAATAAGAAAAAGGCCACTTGTAACTTTATGGAAATCAACCTGTTTTTAGCTTAATTTTTAATTACGAGATCTCGATTACGCGCGACCAGATGCTAAAAATTGATGTGAGTTAGATTGTAATTCAAGACGGAAATAGGCTTCAATTTTGGAGTCTGTTAACGAGATTAATTTGTGAACTCTCAATTAATTTCATTACGCTTTATTCACTATTCACTATTCCCTTATAGTTCTATTCTCCTATTGTCCTCTAAAAAATATAACCGTACTAAATGTTTTCATTAGTATATTAACATCCAAGAAGAAGCTACGGTGTTTAATATAATACAGATCGTATTGCAGCTTTATTAAACTATCATCCACACTACTCCCGTAACGTGCATTTACTTGAGACCACCCTGTTAACCCCGGTTTAATAACGTGTCGTGTTTGATAAAAAGGAATCACTTCCGAAAGTTCCTTAACAAATATAGGGCGCTCTGGACGTGGCCCAATAAAACTCATATCTCCTTTTAAAACATTAATAAACTGAGGAATCTCATCAATTCTAGTCGCTCTTAATAAACCACCAAACCGAGTAACACGCACATCATTTTTCTGAGCCCATACAGCTCCATCTTGTTCGGCATTTTTAACCATTGTTCTAAACTTAAAAATAGTGAACACTTTTCCGTTTTTGCCCACACGCTCTTGCTTATAAATTAAAGGACCGCGGTTACAGATAAGGTTTCCTATTAATAGAAAAGGCAATAAAAAAACACTCGAAAACAAGGCTATTACAGACAAGCCTATATCAAAAATACGCTTGTTGCTTAAATAAAACTTGTTTTTATTACTGCGACTAAACGGGAAATATTTATAAAAATCTTTACCTACATACTGTACGGGAATACGGTATGTAATATCCTCGTACACTTTGGTATACTCACGAATAGGAAACCCCTGTTCTAATAATCTCAATAATTGAGCATAGATTTCCGGAGTTATAGCTTCAGAATTATAAGCCGCTATAACAATTTCCGAAATCCCCTCGGCCTCTACAATTGCTTCTATACATTTCGGAGAAAATTCTTGTATATCTTTATAGGCAAGAGATTCTTTAGAGCCTATTTCACAATTCACAAACCCTACAATTTTATAGTTAGGGTCGGCTGCTTTAAACGCTTTAACAATATGTTCTATCGTAGCCGTCTCCCCTATTAATAAGACGTGTTTATAAAATCGTGGAGATGAAATAAAAGTAATGTATACAATACGCCAAAGTAACAACGCCCCTGAAACAGCCACATAAAAATGTAGGATTTGTAATCTGTTTGCCGGTAAAACGGGTGTAAAATAGGGTGTTAGTAAAAACACTAAAATGGAAACAGAAGCCGTTAATATAATACTTGGAAGCACAGTTTCTAATCGACTTGATTTTTGCAAATCGTACAATTCGAATACAGTACCAAAGCCCCAAATATAAATAAGAAGCACTAGTACACCAGACCAATTACTTTGCTCTATTATAAAATAATCGAAAGCGAATATTTTATTAATAATAAACAACGTAACACCCACAAATAAAACATCGAACAAACGTAAAAGTATTTTACGTTCAGAGATTTCAAAATGTATAGAGTTTTTTGACATTTTTAGTTAAAATATCCTGTAAATATAACAAGTTAACACAATTGATTGCTATTTTTTAGTTTAAAGTAGCAACCCATAATGCTTTTATACTGTCCCAATCAAAAGTTTCTGCGTGTGCTCGGGCATTAACGACTATTTTTTCACGGTGTAAAGTATCCTTTTGTAAATTGAGTAGCGCTTCTATGAAAGCGTCTGCATCATTAGGCGACACCAAAACACCAGTAACATTATGTTCTATTAAATATGGTAATCCGCCCACGTTAGTAGACACTAAAGGCAAACCTAAGGCCATGGCTTCTATAACAGTCACCGGCATATTATCGAAGTTAGTCGTATTTACAAACACGTTGTAGTCTGCAGATAAGGCAATCCACTCTTCTTTGCTAAGCTTTCCTGTAAACGTTACCTCTACTTGTAGTGTTTTTGCATAGGCTTGTGTTTGCGCTAATGTGCCATCCACTTCTGGACCTACCATACACAATGTTGCGCTAATACCACGTTCAAGTAATCCGTGCAGCACCCCAACGGCTAACTTAGGATTATAAATCTCAGAAAAAGAACGCACCCAGAGTAAATTAATAGTGTTCATCTCTCGCACTTTAAATGGGTAGAAATTTAGCGAAATACTATTGGGTATATACTTCACATTAGTATATCCAAACCGCTCGAAAGCAGTTTTAATATAATATGATGGCGCACAATTAATATAAGCTTTGTTAAAAAGTGCTGCGCTTAACTTAGGGTGTGATTCTAATCGTTTGGGTAAATTTCCACCGTGTAAAATAGGAATGTATGGCAACTTTAGAAACTGACAGAAAAGCGCACAGAAGTAAGCATAGTAAAAATTTTGCGTGCTATAGGTATCAATCAATACATAATTTGTACGCTTAGCATAGCGCAATAGCGTCCATAACATATCGAGTAGACGTACTATTTTATTAGTCTGTTTAGAAGCTGTAGTTACAATAAAACCTTCCGCGCTAAGCAAAGTGCTCAACGTATCAATGGTAGTTGGAGTGTGTCCAGCAGTAGATAGTTTATTTCCTAGGTATACGAGGTGTTTCATACTGAATATTTAATAAACATAAGCCATAAATAAATGCTGGAGCAGCTATACGCATCGAGCTGTGATTAATGGTCAAAAACCAAAATAGAAAACACGAGTAAAAAAAGAGGTTGTACTTGTTTTGTAAACGCAATACTAATGGTGTAATAAATAATATCGAAAAAGCTAAAAGACCAAATAGACCGTGCTCAGACAAAATACGACTCAATTCGTTATGAGACGCGGCTAGTATGTTTTCTTTTTCTAAACGCAGTTCTTTAATTTTCCCTACCCCAACACCCAACACGGGGTTACTATAGAATTCTTGTAATTCGAAGTTAACCAATTGCGATCGTCCGGTAGAGATATCTTCTTTTTCACGTCCTAAAGCGTCCTCATTAGCATAACGTTTATCTATAAACCCATTGGTTTGATAAGACGAAATACCCCAAGTTAAAAGGCCCATCCCAAAAAATAAAAGGCTGTACATAATAAGAGCTCTTTTATATTGAGGTTTAGAGTATCGAAAATAAATAACGATAAAAAACAAAATCATTACCACTGCAGTAATAACACCGCCACGACTAAACGTCACAATAGCCCGAAAACTAACAACCCCAAGTAAAAGCAAATTAACACACTTTAAAAGCACAGTTGGCGAGCGCATAAAAAAACGTACAGTAAATACAAACATCGCAATCCCTAAAACAGTTGCAACCTGATTAGGACCAAAACCTCCAGAACTCGCAAAATTAGATCCCGTACTACTAATGAGCTCTCTCAAATCTGGTGTTATCCAGGACACATATGCACTCATTGACACTATAGGCAAGGCCATAGCTAATAAAACAGCGTGCATCTGCTTATAAGGTATTTGGCGTTTATAACAATAAATAGCAACAATCCCCAAACATACGGGCCCACTTAAATTAAAGGCAATGGCTTTTCGTATAATAGTACTAGCGTCCTGTGTAAACCCGGCAACCAATATACCGGGTACTAAAAGTATTAAATACAAATAATAAGGTAGTGATGTTTTGCTAGCTCCTGAGGTAAAGAGCCCTATTAAACAGAATAAAATGACACCATACTTCGACACTTCGTAAAAGAAAGCGCCACCCGTCATCCGTATAAAAACCTCTGCCCCCACCAAATATGCGCATCCCAATAAAATTTGAAAGGGACGCTGAACTGTCGTTGTCGATATAATTTTAAATACAAAGTAAATTAAAATCCCAAAGAGATACAGCTGCGATAAAAGTGGCACAAAGGCGATTAACACCCCTAATAGAAGATGCACAAAAATATAAGATATGTAAACAGAAGTTTTCAAATTAGGACAAAGTACGTTTATAAATAGATAACAATTGTGCAATTACGGACTCTTCTGAAAAATGGGATTTAATATGATTGTGTAATCGTTTAGAATAATTTAATCGTTCTAATGGGTGACTAATATAAAACAGTATAGCAGTTGCTATAGAATCAATACTTTTGGCAGGTATTAGTAAACCTGTATTTTTATTTTTAATCAATTGGCTGCAATCACCTACATTTGTACAAATCACAGGTGTACTTGCCAATCCATATTCTAACAATGATACAGGAAGACCTTCGTAAACTGAAGTTAAAACCGCTATTGAACATTGCTCTAAAACAAAATTCACATTACTTAAAGATCCATAGATGAAAACATTTTGATCTAAATGAAGTAATTTAATTTTATTGTGCAACTTTTTAGAATATTCATCTTTTAAATCATTTCCTACCAAATGAAGTGTCCAATCAGGATGTTTCTCAACCACAGACTTAAAAGCCTTAACTAAATATAAATGTCCTTTTTCTGATCGTAAATTAGCTAAACAAATTATACGTTTACCACTTTCCCCTGCAAGAAGTATTGCTTTATCGTTTGAATCCTGTTTAATGAGTACAGCAAAATTAGGCAGGTAAGTTATTTTAAATTGAGTAATTAAATGTTGTTTTAACCACTTTTGAATGTCTTTACTAACACAGATAACTGATGAAAAAAATAAAGCACAAATATTCAAAACAACTTTTAGTTTTAAATTCGTTTTATCTCTATTTCCATAATGATCGTGCCAAACAATTTTAACTTTAGGCTGAAGTAGCTTTACTAAAGTTGCTAAAAAAAAAGACGACGAGTGCGCGTGTATAATAGTTATACGTTCTGACTTGATATAACGTGACAATCTTAATACAGCCTTAAAATCTAACGTACGTTGTCTATCTAAAAATAAGTAGCCAACATCCTTTGATATCGTAGTTTTTAAAGCACCTTCTTTACGAGTAGCACAAATAAAAGCCCCATCAATATAAGAGACCAATCCGTTGGCTAAATTAACAGCCATACGCTCCGCTCCACCTGCCTCTAAACTGTCTATTAATTGTAAAACTTTCACGTCCGTTTATAAATTCGGTTCAATATACGTTTATTAAAAAAACTGACAAGAAATCAATAAAAAACGGAGATGAATTTTCAAAAAAAAATATTGATAAAGGAGTACACACTCTAATTTATCAACTATCCAGTCAGTTAAAATCAAATTGCGTTTTTCAGTAATTTTGTATCGAGAACCATCACACAGAAAAACTTCTCGATACAATTTATTCGCCCCTCATAAATCACTCGAAGTGACGAAAAACATATAATTGAAACTAATATCAAAACCAATCACCAAAAGTGAGCCCGCGAACGAACCATTCACTATTCACTACTCACCAAAAAATATTCACTTTCAAAAAAGCACATCTGTCAGTTCCAAATGGCGTAAAGCAGGAACGCTGCATCGAGAACAATCACACAGAAAAACTTCTCGTTACAATTTATTCGCCCCTCATAAATCACTCGAAGTGACGAAAAACATATAATTGA
>JAGPVI010000274.1 GCA_018067115.1 Bizionia sp.
ATACCTACGCAAAAAAAGTAAAGAGGGTTTTATAAATTGTGTATTATTTAAAAATAATTCTGATTTTAAACTTTTAGAAGTACCTTTATACCCAAATTAAAAGTTATGAATCCTTCAACTTCAGGTTGGATAAAAAAATTTGAATCGGTAGTCTCAAAAAGCGGTTTGTTCTACACCGACTTTAACGAGTTGTACTATAAATTAAGAGAAAGCGGCTTTATATACGGACTAAACATTTATGCTCCGGAGCAATTTGTATTTGAGTACGCTTACTCTAAAGATGAGATTGCCAAAGTAAATTTACTCACCGGCTTGTATCATACTTATGTGTTTACGGCTGAAGACACTAGTTTTAATGCCTTTTTAAAGAATGTACTTCAGTTTTATAAAGATTTAGAGGTTTCAGATTTATCGTTATGGGATAAATTGCTGATTGGACGATCGGATGCTTCTGTATTAGAGCGCATAATTAACGATCGCGTACAATTGGATAACAACTTATTAACTAGGAATTTTAATAAAACGGTTACCAATTCATTAGTTTTTATAGATATACTAACCTTTAAACAGCATTTAACAACTGAGATCAATGCCCATACCTACGCCGCTCGTTTAGAAACTATTCTTGTTAATATTACTTATGATGCCTTAGATTATAAAGTAGATAATAATAAAAAGGATATAGATTTTTTAAGAAGTTTAAGAGAATCTATATCGTATGTAAAGGACGACAGAAAACAATTTAATCTAGATTACAGGATTGTAATAGGTACAAATTTCAATAATTACGAGAAAAAATATTTCTTAGATATTGCTTGCTTATCCATTTGGGAAGACGTTTTTGAGGACGATAAAGCGTACAATTTTGCAAAATCTGTAGGTGTAGACATGAATCTTACTGTGGAAGAGATTAACGACTCTTTAAAACATATTGTAGAGTTTAATAAACTACATAAAGAAGAGTTTTCTGTATTTAAAACCTCCACACCCATTGCTAATTTTTACGATAACTCGTCGAAGTTAGTAATGAAACTTATTAAAAGAAATAGTAAACGTATTTTTAAAGAGCTCGTTCAAAGTAAAGATTTAATGGTGTTGCTTACGCAAGCGACAACAAGAGATTTAACTAAGGAAGAACAGAAAAAGGTACAATCTCAATTGGTAGATATTTTTAAAACTATACCCAGTTTAGCTATTTTTATTTTACCTGGTGGGGCTATTCTATTACCTATTGTAGTGAAATTAATTCCGAATATGTTACCGTCTACTTTCGACGATAATAAAGTCGATAAAGTAAAAGAGGATAAAAAACCTAAAGAATTAAAGAAATAACCTAGTTTACTCTAACCAGTTCTTAAACTCTTTTACACGCTCTCTGGCAACTATAACTTCATAATCTTTATAGGTGTTTAATTTTATTTCTATTCGCGAATTGGTATAGCTCACCATATCTTTAATGGCATTAATGTTAACGTAAAACTTACGGTTAATTCTAAAAAACACATGAGGTTCTAACTCTGTTTCCAATTCGTCCAAAGTGAGGTCTATTAAATAATTTCGCCCTTGGTTGGTGTATAAATACGTGCCTTTATTTTCACTATAAACACATTCTATTTCATCGCTTTGAATAAGTTTTAAATGCTGCCCTACTTTTACCGAAAATCGCTTTTTATAGTCGCGCTCTATAGGGTTTACTAATAGTTGTTTTATATCATTAAAATCTAGTGTCACTTGTTGTTGCTGTGGTACTCTAGCTTTGTATTTTAATACCGCCGCTTCCAGCTCTTCCTCATCAATAGGTTTTAATAAATAATCTATACTATTTAATTTGAATGCTTTTAGAGCATACTCATCGTAAGCCGTAGTAAAAATAATTGCAGATGTAATGGAAACCGCTTCAAAAATCTCGAACGATAAACCGTCACTTAATTGTATATCTAGAAAAATAAGATCGGGGTGTGGGTTATTTTTAAACCATACAATAGATTCTTCTACAGAGTGCAACAGCGTATCGACTTCAATATCCATTTTTTTTAGCATACGCTGTAAACGTCTTGCCGATGGTTTTTCATCTTCTATAATAAGTACTTTCATTCTTTTTAAGCTTTAAAATTAATCCCAACGGTTGCTTTTAGACTTCTCCATATACTCGCGTATTTTACGTTCCTCCCAGTCTTTCCCCATAATAAAAGTGGGTACAAAAACACTTAACCCGTGGGCAAGTAAACCTAATCCCCAGAAAAATAAAGTGGTAAAATTATGCCACTGAAAATAGCTTTCTCCAGGATCTAAATTCTGTATATTTATAACCACAATCATTATATTAATTACGGTGTAAACTAATGCGTGGGTATAAAACCCTTTCATTTGCTTTACGCGTTTAGCTGCTCTTTGATAACGTTCCTGTTCTATGTGTTGATTTTCCATTTTAATTCCAGTTTTTAGTTTGTTGTTCTTTATCTAAAATCTCTTTTATTTTCTTGTCTTCCCAATTCTTTCCGAAGCCAAAAACTCCAAAAGCGTGAAAAACCAGCCCCATCCCCCAACCTAACATAGGGTAGAAAAACCATTTATGACCTTCCCAAGAGGTTTTGTAATTAATAAATATAATAACCGGAATAATAATACAATAGGCTATTAAGTTACCATAAAACCCCTTTATTTCTTCAACATGTTTTTTAGCTTTATAATAAGCATCTTGTTCGTTATACTGATAATTTGTTTTCATAATAGATAGTTGTTTTGTAAGCATTGGTAACGACACACTAAAGGTGTTTTTACCTTCTGCAATACTTATTTGTTTGTTCGTTAATAATGCGTAACGTTGTTTTATATTACTTAAACCAACACCGCTGCTGTTACTTTTTACAACTTGTTTAATTTGTAAATTGTTTTCTACGATTAAAAAGCCATTGTCTTCGTAAATAGTAATATGTAATGGTTTATTACTAGTAACAATATTGTGTTTCACCGCGTTTTCTAATAACAACTGTAAGGATAATGGTACAACCTTACTCTCTGGGTTTGTAGAGTGTTCTGGCATAGAAAATACTAAACTGTCTTCAAATCGCATTTTTAATAGCGACATATACGTTTTTGCGAACTTGAGCTCCTGGTCTACAGCTACCAAATCTTTATTTTTCTGCTCTAGTACATACCTATAGATTTTAGATAAACTAGTTGTAAATTTCTGTGCGTTTTCTGGGTTTTCCTCAATTAAACTTGTTAATACATTTAAGCTATTAAACAAAAAATGAGGATCTAATTGA
>JAGPVI010000023.1 GCA_018067115.1 Bizionia sp.
GTTTTTTTATATCTTTGTACCAATGGAAAAAGACACACAAATTTTCGGTTTAAGAGCTATTATTGAAGCTATAAATGCGAATAGCACAATAGATAAAGTATTCTTACAAAAAGGATTAAAGGGCGAATTGTTTCAAGAATTGGAGTTCGCTATTAAGAAAAATGGCGTAAATTCGTCTTACGTGCCCGTTGAGAAACTTAATAAATTAACAACAAATAACCATCAAGGTGCTGTTGCCCAAATATCTCCAATAACATTTCACGACTTAGAAACTTTAGTAGAAAACACTATCGCAAGTGGTGCAACTCCCCTATTTTTAATGCTGGATCAAATAAGTGATGTTAGAAATTTTGGGGCGATTATTCGTACAGCAGAATGTACCGGTGTAAACGGTATTATTGTCCAGAAAAAAGGCGGCGCTCCTGTAAATGGTGATGCCATTAAAACAAGTGCTGGAGCGGTATTTAAAATTCCTATTTGTAAAGTAGACCATATTAAAGACGCGATGTTCTATATGCAAGCGTCGGGGATTAAAGTAATTGCAGCTACAGAGAAAACCGATAATACTATCTACGATATTTCTCTTAAAGAGCCTTGCGCTATTATTATGGGATCTGAAGGTCGCGGAATTAACCCTTCTGTATTAAAATTAGTAGATGCAAAAGCAAAATTGCCTCTATTAGGTGATATTGAATCTTTAAATGTATCTGTTGCCTGTGGCGTATTTTTATACGAAGTACTAAGACAACGTTTATAATGAGTTGTCTTTATTTTCTTTAAACACATAACGTATTTTTGGAGCACCTTGAGTTACCGTTTGTTCATGTGACTCAAAGCGCTCTTCTACGACGTCTTCTTTAACCGACGGTACAAAATTACCGTTAACATCAAAGTGTTGCATAAATTCATCGTCTTCGGGATTATAGTGTTCTTGCTCCCATTGGTATTTTGTAACTTTAGCTATTTTATTTTTAAATACTAAGGCGAATATAAAGCCGGTAATTAGTCCTGCTGTATGACCTTCCCAAGATATTTTTTCGTCTATGGGAAACGCATAAACAAACATACTTCCATACAAGAAAATAACTAATAGCGACAGTGCAATTAGCCTATAATGCCGTGTAAAAATACCTTTAAAGAAATTAAAGCTAAACAACACATAAATTAAACCGCTAATACCAATGTGATACGACGGCCTACCAATAGCCCACGTTATTAATCCAGAAATAATAATACCGTAGATAATAACTTTAAGAGCCACTTCTTTATAAAAATAAAATAAGGCCGAAGACAATACAAATAGCGGGATAGTATTAGAATACAAATGTTTTATGCCCGAATGAATAAACGGACTAAACACCACACCGCGTAATCCTTTAATAGTTTGCGGATAGATACCATATTTATTGAAGCGGTATCCAAACCGAATTTCGATAGAAAAAACAAGCCATATTAGTAATACCAATAATAATGGATATAGGATAACATCTATGGAAAATTTAAACGGATCGGTTGTTTTATTCATAGTTACAATATATCAAATTAGTAGCCATTTATTAAACTGATGTTAAAATGTCAGTTGCGTGAGGGATAGAATGGTATGTTTGAAATCCTTTTTACCCAAGTAAAAAGATTGAGTAATGAAAGCCCGGTTGTTTTGTGAGGGACACACAAAAGAGCACGCCATTAAAATTAATTGACTACTCCCCTAATTATTACTGTTTAATCCTTTAATTTTGACATATGAATGCACCTTTAGCAGAAAGATTACGCCCAAAAACATTAGCAGACTATATTAGTCAGCAACATTTGGTGGGCGAAAACGGGTCGTTAACATCCCAAATTAAACAAGGTATCATCCCATCGTTGATTTTATGGGGACCTCCTGGCATTGGTAAAACGACACTAGCAAATATTATTGCGACCGAGTCGAAACGTCCTTTTTACACCTTAAGCGCCATTAGTTCGGGCGTGAAAGATGTACGTGAAGTTATCGATAAGGCAAAACAGAGTGGCGGACTGTTTACAACGAAAAACCCGATTTTATTTATAGATGAAATTCATCGCTTTAGTAAATCGCAACAGGATTCGTTATTGCAAGCCGTAGAAAAAGGATGGGTAACCCTAATTGGTGCCACCACCGAAAACCCGAGCTTTGAAGTGATACCAGCATTATTGTCACGCTGTCAGGTTTACATCTTAAAACCCTTTGAGAAAAACGATTTAGAACTGCTTTTAAAGCGCGCTATTACGGAAGATGAACTCTTATCTCAAAAAACTATTCACTTAAAGGAAACGGAAGCTTTATTAAGACTTTCTGGTGGTGATGCTAGAAAACTACTAAATATTTTTGAACTTATTGTTACTGCCGAAGATGCCGACACAGTGACCATAACTAATGCTTCTGTTTTAGATAAAGTTCAAAATAATACGGTACGTTATGATAAAACTGGAGAGCAGCATTACGATATTGTTTCGGCGTTTATAAAATCTATTCGTGGTAGCGACCCTAATGCGGCTGTCTATTATTTAGCACGTATGGTAGAAGGGGGCGAGGATGTAAAGTTTATTGCCCGACGCTTGCTTATTTTAGCGAGTGAAGATATTGGAAATGCTAACCCTACAGCACTGGTTATTGCTAATACAACATTTCAAGCGGTGGCAACGATTGGTTACCCAGAATCGCGACTTATTTTAAGTCAGTGTGCAACCTATTTAGCGTGTTCTCCAAAAAGTAATGCAGCTTATACGGCCATAAACGATGCGCAACAATTAGTTAAAAACACCGGAGATCTATCGGTACCATTAGCTATGAGAAATGCACCTACCAAATTAATGAAAGATATTGGCTATGGTGAGGATTACAAATATTCTCAT
>JAGPVI010000313.1 GCA_018067115.1 Bizionia sp.
ACTCGTCTAAGGACAGAATCGCGTTATACATTATTGAGCAAGCCGAAAAAGAAGGTATTTTAAAACCTGGAGACACAATAATAGAAACAACATCTGGAAACACTGGCTTTAGTATTGCTATGGTGAGTATTTTAAAAGGATACGACTGTATCTTGGCTGTTAGCTCTAAGTCTTCTCCAGATAAAATAGACATGCTTAAAACAATGGGTGCTAAGGTTTATGTTTGTCCTGCAAACGTAGCGGCAGACGACCCTAGATCTTATTATAAAGTTGCACAACGTTTACACGAAGAAATTGAAGGGTCGGTTTATATAAACCAATATTTTAACTCTTTAAATGGTGAAGCACATTACCGAACTACTGGGCCAGAAATCTGGGAACAAACCAATGGTAAAATAACACACTTAATAGCGTGCAGTGGTACAGGAGGAACAATTTCTGGAACTTCTAAATATTTAAAAGAACAAAACCCAAATGTAAAAGTTATAGGGGTAGATGCTTACGGTTCTGTATTAAAGAAATATCACGAGACTCGCGAGTTTGACGAAAAAGAAATTTACCCGTACCGTATAGAAGGTTTAGGTAAAAATTTAATTCCTACCGCTACAGATTTCGACCTAATAGACGATTTTGTAAAAGTTACAGATGAAGCGAGCGCACATACAGCACGCGAAATTGCTAAAACTGAAGGGCTGTTTGTAGGTTACACTTCGGGAGCAGCCATGCAAGCAATAAAACAACTAGACGATGCTGGCGAATTTAAAGATAGCGACGTAATTGTTGTTATATTTCCAGATCATGGATCGCGTTATATGAGTAAAGTCTATAGCGATAAATGGATGAATGAACAGGGGTTTTTCGATAGTCAAAACGAAGAGGCCGCGCAAAGCATACAATACGTTAAATAACCAAACATAAAATAAAATGATAAGCTGACTAGGTGTAAAATTAGTCGGCTTATTGTGTTGTTAATAATAGAGTGTAAAATGATTATGCAAAAAAGGTAGAAATGCTTAATTTTGCATTACCTAACTAAGATAATACATTAAATGAAAGATTTATTCGCAAAAATATACAAAGACAAAGGGCCATTAGGGAAATGGGCTGCTCAAGCTGAAGGATATTTTGTTTTTCCAAAATTAGAAGGACAGATTTCTAACAGAATGAAATTTCAAGGAAAAGATGTGATTACTTGGAGTATTAATGACTACTTAGGCTTAGCGAATCATCCTGAAGTAAGGAAGGTGGATGCTCAAGCAGCAGCAGATTATGGTTCGGCGTACCCAATGGGCGCTAGAATGATGTCAGGACATACAGATCTTCATGAGAAATTGCAAAACGAATTAGCAGAGTTTGTAAATAAAGAGGCATCTTATTTATTAAATTTTGGGTATCAAGGTATGGTGTCTACTATAGACGCTCTTGTTGCTAAAGATGATATTATTGTTTACGATGTAGATTCTCACGCTTGTATTATCGATGGTGTTCGTTTGCATATGGGTAAACGTTTTACTTATAAGCATAACGATATAGAAAGTTTAGAGAAAAACTTAGAGCGTGCAGTTAAAATGGCAGAACAAACTGGAGGAGGGATCTTAGTGATTACCGAAGGTGTTTTTGGTATGCGAGGAGAGCAAGGACGTTTAAAAGAAATTGTTGCATTAAAAAAGAAATTTAATTTTAGACTTTTTGTAGATGATGCTCACGGTTTTGGTACTTTAGGTAAAACTGGTGCTGGAGCAGGAGAAGAGCAAGGTGTTCAAGATGAAATTGATGTGTATTTTGCTACGTTCGCTAAATCTATGGCAAGTACAGGAGCATTTATTGCTGCCGATCAAGAAATAATCGATTATTTAAAATATAATTTACGTTCTCAAATGTTCGCTAAATCGTTACAAATGCAACTTGTTGTAGGGGCATTAAAACGTTTAGATATGTTAAGAACAATGCCAGAATTAAAGCAGAATCTATGGACTATAGTAGATGCTTTACAATCTGGATTAAAAGAAAGAGGATTCGATATTGGTACAACTAAAAGTTGTGTAACTCCAGTATATCTAGAAGGAAGTATTCCAGAAGCAATGGCGCTCGTTAGAGACTTAAGAGAAAACTACGGTATTTTCTGTTCTATCGTAGTGTATCCAGTGATTCCAAAAGGAATGATTTTATTAAGAATGATACCTACAGCAACGCATACTCTTAAAGATGTTGAAGAGACTTTAGATGCTTTCGATGCTATTAGAGAGCGTTTGGTAAACGGAACTTACAAACGTATGTCTGCCGCTTTAATAAAAGCAATGGGAGAATAGAACAATATAAAGTATAAAAAAAAATCCGATTCATTTGAGTCGGATTTTTTTTGCTTTTGTTTTAAGAGTAGTTAATGAGTAGTGCTTAGCAGTCTTTTAATTCTTTTCTAAACGTACTTCGTCTTATAATCACTTGAGGATCGAAATGTTTCCATATTTTGTGTATGGCGTCATTATCATCCAGTTCTGGTGTTCTATAACAGGTTTCAATACCTTTCTCGGTAAACGTGTTGTAGTATTCATTAAAAATTACAGCGTGAACTCCTTTATTTTGATATTCTGGTTCTACACCTATTAAATAGAATAATACTTCCTTACTTTCTTTTTTAGCTTTCAGTAATTTTAAAAAGCCAAAAGGAAATAATTTACCGTTTATCTCTTGTAGTGTTTTTGCAAACCGCGGTAATACAATGGCAAATGCAACCATTTTATCATTTTCATCTACCACGAACTTAATATATTCTGGATTTATAAAACTGATGAATTTTTTCTTAAAGAATTCCTTCTGTATGTCTGTAATCTCTACAAAAGAAGATAATTGCGCGTAAGACGCGTTAAATAAATCGAACATTTTATCGGCATAAGGCATCACCTCTTCTGTCTTTGTAAGCTGTAAAGCCCGAAGTTTATAGCGCTTTTTAATAAGCTCTTGTGCTTTATAAAAATAATCGGGATGTACGTTTTTAAAAGGGAATTTATTTTCGGAATACGATTTTTCCACTTTAAAACCTAAAGACTTATAATGATTTACGTAGTACGGGTGATTGTACCAAGTTATCATACTCGCAACTTGATCGTAACCTTCGGTAACTACTCCAACCTTATCTAAATTAGAAAAGCCAACAGGGCCTTCCATGTACTCTAAATCGTGGTGTTTCCCTATAGCTTTCACTTCATTAATAAGTGCTTTCGAGACCTCTAAATCGTCTATAAAATCAAACCATCCAAAACGCATTTTAGGTTGGTTTTTTTTCTTTATTTCAAGCCAATTTGTAATGGCCGCAATACGACCAACAATCTTATCATTTTTATAAGCTAAAAAGAAAGTCGCATCGGCGTCTAGAAAAATAGGGTTTTTATCTTTGTTAAACGTTTCAAGTTCTTGCGATATAATAGGAGGGACCCAATATTTTGAGTCTTTATATATAGAAAAAGGGAATTTCACAAATGCTTTTAATTCCTTTTTAGACTCTATTTTTTTTACTGTAATCATATAGTTTAGTAGCGATTAGTTATCATCGAAATCGATAACCTGAGTTTCTTTTTCTCTTTTTTCTGTAGAGCGATTAGCTTTCTTATTGTCTTTTTGTCTTTTCTTATTGGCCTTACGTTCTGCTTCATCTTCAGCCGATGTGCCATTATCCACTTTATCCGTGTGAAAATCGAAGCGGTAAGACGCTCCAAAATTAACACCAAAAACGGAAGGGGTGTCTTTAGTATTGAAAGTAACTGCAGTATCTAACTGAAAATCTTTTCCCCATAGATAAGCGCCTCCAAAACGAAATAAGTTATCGGCATAGAAATCACTTTGAATCCCTTGAGTTTCACCAAATAAAACCCATTGGTCGGTAATAGATTTTGTTACGGTTGCAATATATTGAAAATCAGAATACTCGGTTCCTATTCTGTCTTTAGAGAAGTTTAAAACAAGCACCCAGCCACTAGAAAAATTGTTTTGAGTAGATAACATAACTTTAGGACTTAGCCCTTCTACACCGGGAGCGGTATATGGGTTGTCTTTAGAATCGAAATTAGCACCGGCATAAACGGCAACAGCAGGAATTAAAGAACTCCATTTAAATTTTCGGTTGGCGTGGTAACTAAAAATATTTGGCTTTTCATCTTGTGCGTTTTTGTGCGGGTCGTAAACCAAATATTTTGCACCAAACACTAAGTTCTTGAAATTAGAACGTTTTGTGTCTAACGCAATAATAGAACGATTGTCTTTAAATGTATCGCTCTGGTAAGTACCTTCCACATTAATTTCTAATTGAGGTAATAATAGACCGTATCTTACGGCGAAATCGACACCCAAACCAGAGACTTCATATTTTAAAGGTGTGTGTGTCTCTTTAACCATATAAGGGCCAACTTCCAATTGAGCCACGCTCGTGCCGACAGAAAATGCCGATCTCGATACGCCTGGACGGTTGGAGTTAATAACTTCTGTATATTGAGCATTTAAGGTATAGCTTGCAGTAAAGAGAAGTGCAAGCGCATAAAATTTCTTTAATGACATAGGTCTTGGGTTTAGCTCCAAATATAGAGATTTTATATTTTTTTTAAGGAATTAATTCTGAAATTACTCAAAGAGTATTGTATTTTTGTAAATAATAAAATTACTACATCAAGTATCTATAATATGGGGATTTTAAAAACTATTCTTTTTATTCTTTTATTTTATTACGGGTTTAAAATATTATCTCGATTATTTGCCCCTCTAATAATGCGCTATTTTTCTAAAAAAATGCAAGAAAAATTCGGTGCTCAGTTTAAGGATTTTGCTAATCAGCAAAAGCAACACGCTAAGCAAAAAGAGAAAGAAGGTGAAATTACAATAGATAAAATGCCGCAAAAATCAGCGTCTAGCAAAAATGTTGGAGAATATGTTGATTATGAGGAGGTGGAATAATGCATAGGCTTTAGCATTGCTTTTTTATATTTTAAAACTAATTTCAAACTCAAATTTGAATAATCTCGAAAAATATGAGTATTTTTCAAGCTCATAGTTTTAATACATTTTATGCGCATTTCTTTTAAAAAAATCCTCCCACATTTACAAGTGTTTGTAGGGTTTATTATCTTATCATTAGCCTATTTTAGTCCCGTTTTGCAAGGGAAACAGATATTACAAAGTGATATTGTCCATTACGAAGGGATGGCTAAACAACAAAAGACTTTTAAAGCCGAAACCGGACAAGAAACGTACTGGACTAATAGTGGGTTTGCAGGAATGCCTACTTACCAATTGGGAGCAAAATACCCACACAATTACATTAAACAGTTAGATTTGGCATTGCGGTTTTTACCTAGACCTGCCGATTATCTTTTTCTGTATTTTATAGGGTTTTACATTCTACTACTCAGTTTAAAAGTCGATTTCAAACTCGCAGCCTTAGGGGCTTTAGCTTTTGGGTTTTCTACCTATTTAATTATTATAATAGGTGTGGGCCATAACTCTAAAGCGCACGCTATTGCTTATTTCCCATTGGTATTAAGCGGAATTATCCTCACATTTAGACGAAAATATATACTTGGTTTTATAATTACAGCACTTGCGTTAGGTCTAGAGTTAGTGACAAATCATTATCAAATGACATATTATTTGATGCTGTTGGTTGTTGTTTTGGGCATTGCATATTTAGTAGATGCTTATCGTAAAAAAGTATTGCCTCATTATTTTAAATCGGTAGCGATTTTAACGGTGGCGCTTATTATTGCTATTGGATTGAATGCTACCGGGTTGTTAGCGACGCAAGAATATGTTAAGGAAAGTACACGTGGACCGAGTGAGTTAACTATAAACGCAGATGGCTCTAAAAAAGAAGCGGCGTCTTCAGGGTTATCTAAAGACTATATCACCGAATACAGTTATGGTAAATTAGAAACATTCAACTTGTTTATACCGCGCTTTATGGGTGGTGGAATGGGGGAGGACGTTCGTAAAGATTCTAATCTTTATGACGCGTACTTAAGTTTAGGCGCGAGTCCGTTACAAGCAAAAGAAGAAGTGAAACACGCACCAATGTATTGGGGAGATCAACCTATTGTTGAAGCGCCAGCGTATGTTGGAGCAGTTATTATTTTCTTATTTGTATTTGCTCTATTCCTAGTTAAAGGCCGTTTAAAATGGTGGTTAGTAGGCGGTACGATTTTATCTCTATTATTATCTTACGGAAAGAATTTTGGTCTATTAACCGATTTGTTTATCGATTATATTCCATTATATAACAAGTTTAGAGCTGTTAGTTCTATTCAGGTTATTTTAGAATTGTGTATTCCTATTTTAGGAATATTTGGTTTGGTGAAGTTATTCAATACCTTTAATAATGATGAAGAAAAACTGAAAGCTTTAAAATATGCTGTAGCAATAACAGCAGGTGTAGCGGTGCTGTTTTTAACCTTCAAATCTGTATTTTTTGATTTTGTTGGCTTAAGAGATCAAATGTTTCGTCAAAATTACGGGCTTGATTTCGCGAGTGCTTTAGTTGAAGATAGAAAAACACTCTTTACAAACGATACCTTAAGAACCTTAATTTTAGTCTTGCTTTCAGCGGGAACGATTTTCTTCTTCTTAAAGAAAAAATTAAACGAAACTAAAGTTATTATTGTATTTGCAGTCTTAATTGTGTTCGATTTAGTGGGCGTAGATAGGCGTTATGTTAATAACGATAACTTCGTGTCTGCCAATAAAGTAGAGCAGCCTTACCAACCAAACAAAGCCGACTTACAAATTTTAAAAGACACGTCTCACTACAGAGTGTTCGATTTAACCTCTGGTGGGGCTAGAGCGTCGTTTTTCCATAATTCGTTAACTGGTTACCACGCGGCGAAATTGAAGCGTTATAACGAGTTATTCGACTTTTACATTTCTCAGAATAATATTAACGTGCTTAATATGCTTAATGCAAAGTATATTGTTGTACCAGATGAACAAGAAGGTACGGCTGTATTTACTAATGAAGATGCGAATGGTAATGCTTGGTTTGTAAGTGCTGTGCAATCTGTGGCGTCTCCAGACGAAGAAATACTAGCGCTGAATACGTTAGATAATAAAAGAACGGCTATAACGACGAATAAAGCTATAGAACACGCCGCCTATTCTGTGGATTCTTTGGCGTCTATTACTGTTTTAGAATACAAGCCAAACTACATCAAGTACGCGTCTAAAAACCTTAATGATGGATTTGCTGTGTTTTCAGAGATGTACTATAAAGAAGGGTGGAATGCTTATGTAGATGGAGAATTAAAACCTGTCTATAAAGTAAATTACGCCTTACGCGGATTGCAAACACCAAAAGGGAGGGCTATTATAGAGTTTAAATTTGAACCGCAAGTGGTGAAAACAGGCAGCACGATAGCCTTAGCATCGTCAATAGTATTAATGCTATTAATAATAGGTGGTTTGTTTTATGAATTTAGAAATAGAAAAAAAATAAGTGAATAAAAAGGTTCTTATTATCACCTACTATTGGCCACCCGCTGGAGGCCCTGGCGTTCAGCGTTGGTTGAAATTCGTGAAATATTTACCCGAATTTCAAATTGAACCTGTTGTTTATTGTCCGTCGAACCCAAATTACCCTATAATAGATCAAAGTTTGTTATCTGAAGTATCAGATGAAGTAACTGTGCTTAAACAGCCTATAAAAGAGCCTTATAAGTTCGCTGGATTTTTATCTAAAAAATCAAAAACCATAAGTAAAGGTATTATTCCAGAAAATAAAAAGCAAGGAATTATAGAGAAGTTAATGCTCTATGTTCGCGGCAATTTTTTTATTCCTGATGCTAGAAAAGGATGGATAAAACCGTCTGTGGTTTACTTGTCTACATACATTTCAGATTATAAAATAGACACTATAATTACTAGTGGGCCACCACATAGCTTGCACTTAATAGGGTTAAAGCTACAAGAAGACCTTGGCGTGCAATGGATTGCCGATTTTCGAGATCCGTGGACGTCAATAGGGTATCATAAAAAATTAAAACTCACGGTACCCTCTCAAAAAAAGCATAAAGAATTAGAGAAAAAGGTACTGACTAAGGCCAATAAAATAATAGTGACCAGTAATAACACAAAAAAAGAGTTTCAGCGGATAACAGAGCAGCCAATAACCGTCATAACTAATGGTTATGATGTCGAGCAATCGCCCGTTATTACTATGGATATCAATTTTACCTTGTCTCATATAGGATCTTTTTTATCTGAAAGAAACCCGGAAATGTTATGGAAAGTCCTTCAAGATTTACGTCAGGAGGATGAAGGTTTTAAAAAGGATTTTGAATTGAAACTTGTTGGCGCTGTTAGTGATTCTGTACTGCAATCTATCTCTAAAAATGGTTTAAATGATTGTTTATGTAATATAGGTTATGTTTCTCATAATGAGGCAGTAATGTTTCAAAAACAAACACAGTTGCTATTGTTGGTTGAAATCGATTCTGACGAAACAAAAGCCATTATTCCAGGGAAGTTATTTGAGTATATGGTGTCAGAGCGACCTATTCTTGCTATTGGACCAATTGATAGTGATGTCGAAGATATTTTAAAAGAAACCAATACTGGAAGCTATTTTAATTACGACGATTATGAGGCCTTAAAATCTGGAATTAAAACACATTATGAAATGTTTAAAACGGGTAATTTAAAATCGCACGCGATTGGTTTGCAAAAATACAGTCGAAGAAATTTAACCCAATCTTTAGCAGAACTTTTATAATGGGAATAGTCGTTAATCAATCTATTAAAAACACTGTAATTACCTATTTAGGATTTGGAATCGGTGCCATTAATGTACTGTTTTTATTTACCAAGTTTATAGATCCGGTCTATTTTGGTGTGATTACTTTTATTTTATCGACGGCTAATATAATGATGCCGCTTATGGCATTTGGAGTTCACAATACCATTGTAAAATTTTATTCTTCTTTTAAAACACGACAATCACAAAACGGATTTTTAACCTTAATGTTATTGCTTCCGTTTATTGTTATTATACCAGCAATAGGTATCAGTTTTTTTGCTTTCGATATAATAAGCGAATGGATTTCTAAAGAAAATCCTATTGTGGGAGATTATACGTGGCATATTATTATTACGGCAATTGCATTTGCTTATTTCGAGGTCTTTTATGCGTGGAGTAAAGTGCACCTTCAAAGTGTGTTTGGTAATTTTATGAAAGAGGTGTTTCATAGGGTTTGCACTACTGTTTTATTGGTTTTAGTATATTTTGATTACATAGGTACTCAGGAATTAATTCAGGCAATTGTAGGGGTTTATGTGGTTAGAATGATAATAATGAAGCTGTACGCTTATAGCTTGCGTTTTCCATCGTTAAAACACATACAGTTCAAAGGGACATCGCGAATATTAAAATACACGTCTTTAATTATAATTGCTGGCTCGGTGGCTAATATTATTTTAGAGATCGATAAGTTTATGATTGGTAAATACGTGGCTATAGAAAATGTAGCTTTTTACGGTGTTGCCATCTACATTGCAACGGTAATTGGCGTGCCCTTGCGCTCTATGCATCAAATAACTTATCCGTTAACGGCAAAATTATTAAACGAAAAGAATAAGGTCGAGCTTAAAAAACTCTATCAAAAAAGTTCATTGAGCTTATTTATAATTAGCGGTTTTATATTTTTAATTATCATTTTAAATATAAATCAACTGTATGTTTTATTGCCAGATGATTATACGGGTGGACTCATTATTGTTTTTGTTATTGGATTAGCGAAGTTATACGACAATGCTTTAGGAAATAACAATGCGATTTTATTTAATAGTGATTATTATAGAGTAGTATTATTACTCGGTGTATTACTTGCTGTATCCACTGTAATATTAAATGCACTTTTCATTCCAGAATTTGGTATTAATGGAGCCGCTTACGCGAGTTGTATAACTATATTTTTGTATAACACCATTAAGGTAGTTTTTGTGTATTTAAAGTTTAAAATGCAACCGTTTACAATCAATACATACAAAACTTTGGCGCTTATTATTTTTAGTGGATTTTGTTTTTATTTCTGGGAGTTCCCCTTTCATCCCATAATTAATATTGCATTAAAATCGCTGTTGTTAAGTGTGTTTTATGGATTCGTTGTCTACCGCTTTAATTTATCTTCGGATATAACAGCTTTAATTAATAAGCTACTACAACGTTAAAACAGCTAGTAAACAAAAACACCTGCTAAAACCTATAATGGCTTTAGCAGGTGTGTAATTTGTATTAAAAGAGTTTAAACTCTTCCTGTTTTTCTTTCCGATCGTTTTGAAGATGAAGAACGCTCTCTAGACTTAGAGCTTCTCTCTTGAGTTTTCTTTCGAGCCGATGGGCTTCTCATTTCGCCTTTAGAGCGTGAGCTTCTTTCTTGAGTTCTAGCCGTAGGTGCTGATCTCTTCGTTCTTGACGATTTTGTTTCGGTTCTTTTTGAAGTCGAAACGCGTTCATTTCGTTGTGTACGATTAGGTGTCTTTGCCTTAGAATCTCTCGAATTCTTTGTGTTAGATCTCGCCTCTGTTGTACGTCTCGGTGTTGTGTTCCTTGTCGCATTACCATTGTTTTCAGATCTTGAACGCGTAGATGTTGCACGCGACGCGTTTCGGTCTCTTGAGCTATTATCTGTAATACGTTGTCTTCCATCGTTACGAGACGCATAATTTCTATTTCTTTCAATAGAATGTCCTCTTCGGTTAGCTACAGCAGTACGTCTTCTACTATTGTTTGCATAAGGCTTATTGTACTTGTAACGTACGGCTTTATAATGTTTTCTGTACGGCTTATTATACACTACACGATAGTGGTGAGTAGGAATTCTGTAATGAGAATGCCATGGTCTTCGTACATAATGTCTGTTATGTATGTTAATAAATCCTCTAAAATGAGAAAATGTATTGTGTCCATTATAATAAACATGTAAACCTCCTAAACGCGAAACATAACCGTGGTGGTTGTAATTAACGAAAACGTGACCAATTTGATTAATTCTACCGTAGTAATCATAGAATATAGGTACATTTTCAATTTGAATGATCGCACCATATTCATCATACTGCACATATGCACCGTAATCATAACCCGAATTAAAACTTATATTAACGTTTGGAGACCCAATGGAAACATTTACATTAGGACCGTAATTAGGGAGGTAGAAGTCGAATTGCCCATCTGGGAAAATTGAGAACTCAATACCTTGCTCTACAAAGATGAAGGAATTGTCATACCCATTAAGTCGCGAATGATTTGCAGACTCTAAAAGAGGTTCGTTTTCTGCTTTTACAGCAATACTAGTAAAAAGCAATGCTGTAAATAAATAGATTATTTTTTTCATAACTATAGGTTTTAAGATTGAATACTGTCTAAAATACAAGCACCGTGCCAAAAAATAAAATAGACCGTTTAAGTTGCTTATAGTTGTAGAAACAAATTGGCGCTGTATTTTGTCGCGTCATTAATAACGAGTAGTTTAGCGGCTACAAAAAAAGAAGAAAATTATGTCTTTTAAAAAGCTAAATCCAGAAATTAAAGAAGCTTTAATTACCAATGAAATTGAAACGCCTACGTCTTTTCAGAAACGCATTTTACCAAAAATAAAATCGGGATCAGATATTTATGGTATAGCTAAAAAAGGAGCTGGTAAAACGACAGCTATGATTATCGGGACGATGCAAATGCTAGGAAGCAAAGCGTTTGAAGACGCCCCTAGAGCCTTAATACTTGTAGAGAACAAACAAGCAGCCTTAGATTTGCAAGCCGCTTTTTTAGTCTTTACCAGACGTACAGATTTACGTGTTTATGCAGCTTACGAAGAACATGATATAGATGCACAGAAAGAAGATATTTATATCGGTCAAGATGTTGTAATATGTACGCCTAAGCGTTTAAATAAATTGTTTTTTCTGAATGCCATTAATGTAACACAATTAAAACTTTTTATAATTGAAGATGCAGAGTTTGCTATAAAAGGTAAATATTATAACGACGCTGTTCGTGTTCCTGAAAGTATCGAGAAATGCCAGTTTTTAATTTTTGCTGAAGAACTATACCCGAAATTAAAACGTTTGGACGATTTGTTTATGTTTAATGCTATTACTATTAAAGCATAGCTTTAAAAAAAGAGTAGAAGCTAAGAGATTAGAATTTACCTTAAATAATTATTATAGCTATAAAGCGAGAATGCCCCGTATAAAAATAGGTTTATACGGGGCATTCTTTAGTTTCTAAGGTACCGTTCTAATTATTCAACGATAAGTGTGCCTTGCATTAAAGCATAGTGAGCAGGAAAAGTACACATAAAGGTGTAAGTTCCTGGAGCTGGTGCTTCAAATTCAATAGTGTCACTTTCACCGCCACCAAGCATTTTTGTGTGAGCAATAATTTGATCACTCATATCGGTTGGAATATAATCGTTGGCTCCGGCTATAGCGCCTGCTTTTCCTACAGCTGCTATATCTGCATCTTGCTGAAGTAATACCCAGTTGTGGCCCATAACCATTTTTTTCATCTTACCAACGTGTTTTAAAGTAAGCTTTACGGTTTGTCCTGCCTTAACACGAATCTCACTTTTATTATACTTCATCTGGTCGTTACCTTCAATAACTATAACAGCTACGTTAGAATCGGCCATAGGCTCTTCAGGCGCAGCTTTTTCTTCCATTGCAGGAGTAGACTTCATATCCGTTTTTGCATTTTTCTTGTCGTCTCCACAGCTAAATACAGCCGCAGCCAAGACTACTAAAAGTAATTTTTTCATTTTAATATTTAATTTAGATTAATATTCATTTAGACGCAATGGATTACTGTTTTTCAATTGGAAAATAGAAGGTTTTTTCTATCGTTAAAATAAAAGGAAACCTATAGTGTTTTCGCTATTTGAATGACAGTAAAGTATCTTGTCATAATTTAGCTTAATTTACGATTATTATTGCAGTTAACGGTATAGAATTCGTCAGAAAACAACAAATTACTTGTAGTAAATAGTATTGTAGTAATGTAATATACTTAGAATATAAAATAGAGTAGTATCCCTGTAAAAAGTAAATTTAGCGCAAAGTAACTGGTCTTGCTTTTAACCAAAGATTATTATGGCATTGG
>JAGPVI010000334.1 GCA_018067115.1 Bizionia sp.
CAATTCAATGCAGAATTAGGGTCGGATTTGGGTTTAAATGGACGTCAAAAAATCGATGTTCTTTTTAAAATCAATAAGCAAGGAGAAGTTGTTGTTTTAAAAACAAGAGCGCCAAGAAAAGAATTAGAAAAAGAAGCGCAGCGCGTTATTGCGAAAATTCCAACGATGCAACCTGGTAAAAATGGAGAGAGTGCGGTAGAAGTTTTGTATAGTTTACCTATTATTTTCGACATTCAAAATTAGTTTATCTTCTTGTTGTGATAGGGAAAAGCTGTTATTGTATAACACAAGAGCAGCTTTTTTCTGTTTTCTCCTCACTAAAAAATACTATCTTTCGCAAAAATAAAACACAGTTCTTATGAAGCTTCGCTTGCTAGGATTACTTTTTTGCTTACCAATAGTTTCGTTATCTCAAGATGTTATCACTAACGAAAAGCCTCCAATTTTCGACTCTTGCCGTAGTGAGTCATTAGCGACTATTCAAAGCTGTTTTGATAATGAAGTATATAAAATGCTTTTCGATAATTTTAAAGTTCCAGAGGCTTTAACTGAGGCAGAGTATAAAGGAGAAATTGTTGTTCTTTTTGAAGTTGATGCAAAAGGGCAATTCCGAGTTATGTATATAGACGCTGTTTATAACACCTTAAAAACGGAAGCGATTAGAGTGTTCTCTATGTTTCCTAAAGTGGACCCTGCGACGTATAATGGTAATGCAACCTTTAAACAGTATTCTATTGCATTAGCAATTCCTTTGGAAGATAAAAGTGTTTCAACAGAAGTGTTATCAAGTAGCACAATGGAGCAAGAGCTCACTTTATTAGAACAAGAAGCTAAAAAAGAATTCGATAGTGTAACCAAAAGCTTAGTGCCTTATACTCAAAAAGAATATAACAGTCAGGTAAATATCCCGTTTACGCATAGTGGTTATGCCAAATTTGATCGCGCTATAAATTTAGTTGGTACCAATAGTCATACTGCTTCAAAACCTTTTTTATACCAAGATGTTTCTAATTATTATGATTTCAATTCAGAAAATGAATCCTTAAAAAAAGAAGTAAATTCGTGGTTTGGTAGAAAATTGTGGAATGAGCATTTTGTCGAGGTGCAAAGTGAATCGTATTGGTTTACTATCGACCCTGTTGTAGACTTGCAGCTCGGTAAGGATTTTGATGCCGATTTTAGTTATACATTTAATAACACCAGAGGGGTTTATATTCAAGGTGGATTAGGAAATAATTTAAGTTTTTCTGCTTCCGTTTACGAGAGTCAAGGGCGATTTGCGCAATACTATAATACATATGCAGAGAGCTTAAAAGCGTTTGGTCCAGATCCTGCTATTATTCCAGGTCGAGGTATTGCCAAGGGGTTTAAAGAAAATGCTTACGATTATCCCGTTGCAGAGGCTTATCTTTCTTATAGTCCTTCGTCTTTTATTAACGTACAGTTTGGTCACGGTAAAACATTTATTGGCGACGGTTACCGTTCTTTGTTTCAGAGTGATGTCGTTAGTCCGCACCCATTTTTAAAGATAAATACCAATTTCTGGAAAATTAAATATACCAATACCTATACTTGGTTGCGTGATGTGCGTCCCGAAGTTACCGAAGATGGAGCCTTCTTAACGAAATATATTGCGAATCATTATTTAAGTTGGAATGTTAATAAGCGTTTGAATATTGGTTTGTTCGAGTCTGTAATTTGGACAAATAGTAACGATCGTGGGTTCGATATTAATTACCTAAATCCTATTATTTTATATAGAGCCATAGAGTTTCAAACGGGGCAAGATGCCGGGAATGCCATTGTTGGGGCTTCGGCAAAATATAAGTGGAATGATAATGTTAATTTCTATTCGCAGTTTATTCTTGATGAATTTTCCTTAAACGATATAAAAGGAGGAGAGAAGAGCTGGAAAAACAAATTTGGCTATCAGTTAGGGGTGAAGTACTATGATGCTTTTAAAGTGAAAAATTTAATGCTTCAAGCCGAGTATAACCAAGTACGACCGTATACGTATTCTCATAATTCTGTTGAATTAAATTACGGACATAATAACCAGCCAATGGCCCATTTATGGGGTGCTAATTTTAAAGAGCTCATTTTAATAGGGCATTATAATTACAAACGGTGGATGGGAGAAGCTAAAGTTGTGTTTGGAATGCGTGGTTTCGATTTTAACGACAACGGTGATATGTTTAGTTATGGTGGTGATATTTATAAAAATTATAATGAAAGACCTTTTGATTCTGGTGTAGAGATAGGTCAAGGTATAAAAACGAAAACTATAAACGCAAATGTACAGGGAGGCTACCTTGTTAATCCTGCATCAAACTTAAAACTCTTTGCTAATATTAGCTACCGAAATTTTAATCCTGAAGCACAAACGACTTCTTTATTAAACAATAATACGGTATGGTTTAGTTTAGGACTTAAAACAGACTTATTTAATTGGTATTTTGATTTGTAGAATTACTTTTTCAAAGTATCTTTGCAGCAGCTAAAAAATAGCTTGTAAAGCAAAGCAATATTTTGAGTACAACAGCAACACCAATAGTAAAATACAGTTTACTTTCAGATTTTAAAGAAATCACAAAAATGCGATTAGCATTAAGTGTGGTTTTTTCTTCGATAGCAGGTTATTTGCTTGGTGTAGACCAGGTGAGCTACAAAGTGCTGGCCTTACTAGCTCTTGGAGGGTATTTTATGGTTGGGGCCTCTAATGCTTTTAACCAAATTATAGAAAAAGACTTAGATGTATTAATGCATCGTACCAGAAACAGACCAATTCCTGCGGGGAGAATGTCTGTAAGAACGGCTTTTATAATAGCCTCTGTTTTTACCATTCTAGGACTTTCAATTTTATATTCGATTAACAAACAAACAGCAATGTTTGGTGCGATTTCTATATTTTTATACACTTGTGTTTACACGCCTCTAAAAACAAAAACACCATTATCGGTATTTGTAGGTGCTATTCCTGGTGCTATCCCTTTTATGTTAGGTTGGGTTGCCGCTACCGATACTTTTGGTATTGAACCTGGAACATTATTCGCTTTACAATTTTTCTGGCAATTCCCTCACTTCTGGGCTATAGGCTGGTTTCTTTATACCGATTATAAACGTGGTGGGTTTTTTATGTTGCCTACAGGTAAGCAAGATAAAGGCACCGCTGTACAGACAATAATGTACACTTTTTGGACAATCTTAATTTCTATTGTTCCCGTTTTTGGCATTACAGGAGAATTGAAACTGTCTATTATAGCAGCTATTATAGTTTTCGCTTTAGGGATGTTTTTGTTATTCTATGCGATTCAGCTGTTTAAGAAAATGACAGAGAAAGCGGCGAAACAATTAATGCTAGCTAGTGTTTTATATATTACATTAATTCAAATTGTCTACGTGGTAGATAAATTTATCAGATAAATATGGACTTAACTCAAGGAACTCTCCAAGAAAAAAATGATAGAGCCAAGAAAATGATGCTTTGGTTTGGTATTATTTCTCTTATTATGTCTTTTGCAGGACTAACAAGTGCGGTAATAGTAAGTAGTGCAAGACCAGACTGGTCTGAAGATCTACAGCTCCCAAACGTGTTTATTTTTAGTGTATTCGCTATTGTTTTAAGTAGTATTACGTTTATGCTTGCAAAACGTGCGTTAAAACAGAATAATAGGTCGGCTACGTCTGCGTATTTAGTAATTACCTTAGTCTTAGGTTTTACTTTTATTACGGCACAGTTTCTAGGCTTTGGCGAATTAATAGATGGCGGTTATTATTTAACAGGGCCAACGAGCGATCCGAAGGCATCTTTTGTCTTTGTTATTGCTTTTGTACACATTTTACACGTGCTTGTAGGGCTTTTTTGCCTGATAGTTGTAATTTATAATCATTTTAAACAAAAGTATACAGCCACTAATATGTTAGGCTTAGAATTGGCTGGTACATTTTGGCACTTTGTTGATATACTTTGGGTCTATCTCTTTTTGTTTTTATATTTCTTAAGCTAGTTTTCTATTTAAAACGAGCTCAATCATAGCAGACAATCACAAACAATTTAACCGGAATTCAAATTTTAATCAAGTACTGTTTCTTTACTATCATAAATTGATTATTTTTGTGCCACATATTAAAAACTAATTACACTTTATGGATACTACAGTTGCAACTACTGGAAAAGAAGGTAAATTATGGGGAGGTGGTAACGAGCCACTAAGAGCCAGTTATGGTAAAATGATGATGTGGTTTTTTATCGTATCAGATGCCTTAACATTCTCTGGGTTTTTAGCAGCCTACGGATTTTCAAGATTTAAGTTTATAGAGTCTTGGCCAATTGCCGATGAGGTGTTTACACACGTTCCGTTTTTTCACGGAAGTTACCCAATGATTTATGTTGCCTTCATGACATTTATCTTAATTATGTCTTCAGTAACTATGGTATTAGCCGTAGACGCAGGACATCATTTAAACAAAAGCAAAGTAACATGGTATATGTTCCTTACCATTATTGGAGGTATTATCTTCGTAGGGTCTCAGGCTTGGGAATGGAACACATTCATTAAAGGAGAATTTGGAGCAGTTCAAACAAAAGGTGGTAATATTTTACAGTTTGGTAAATATACAACGGTAGACGGTAAAGAAACCTTTCAAAGAGTGGCAGTAGCAGACTTCACTATAGCAGCTAAGACGGAACGTGTTGATCACGAAAGTAAAAACGGACTTTGGTTTGTAACAGAATCTACAAGACCGGAGTATTCGGTAAACGAAGTTTTAGAAGGCTTAAAAGCAAATCCAGAGGTTTTAGTTAGAACACAAATACTAACAGAAGAAGGTCATAAAACGGTATTGTCTCGCGAAGAATCTATAAAACAAATTGCAGATAATGGAAAGCAAGTAGTGCACGGTGCAAACCTTAAGGTTAATGAGTATGGTGCGCCAATATTTGCAGATTTCTTTTTCTTTATAACAGGATTTCACGGGTTTCACGTTTTTTCAGGTATTGTAATTAATATTATCGTGTTTTTTAACGTGATTTTAGGAACATACGAAAAACGTAGAAGTTACGAGATGGTAGAGAAAGTAGGTCTATACTGGCACTTTGTGGATTTAGTATGGGTATTTGTATTCACATTCTTCTACTTAGTTTAATTTATAATAAGAGTATTTCAAAATGGCACACGAACACAATTTAGCAATATTTCAAGGTTTATTAAAATTTAAGTCAAACACTCAAAAAATTTGGGGCGTTTTAATCTTCTTATCTATAATAACAGCGGTAGAAGTTGTTTTAGGTATTTACAAACCGGAGATTTTAATGATACAAGTTTTAGGGATGAAAGGTTTAAACTGGATCTTTATTATCTTGACTATAGTGAAAGCATATTATATCGCATGGGACTTTATGCACTTAAGAGATGAGAAGCCAGCATTACGCAGAGTAATTGTATGGACAGGCGTTTTCTTAATTAGTTACCTAATGTTTATCCTGTTACAAGAAGGTGGATATATCGAATCTGTTTTTAGAAACGGCTTCGTAACAAATTCATTCTAATCACTAATTAAATTAGTGTTAAACATAAAGAAAAGGTGGTTTATTTAAACCACCTTTTCTATTTTTGATAACTTATAAAAACGATACGTTTGCAATGGATATTAAACAAGTTAAAAAAACAGCTTTACTTATAACGTTATTTTTTTTGCCCGTTATCTTTCTGTTGTTTTTATACCCTTCAACCAACAACTACACCCCTTTAAACATTGTCAAAGAAAAAGTTTTAGACGTCCAGAATTTGAGGTCTAATACCAATCCTGATATTGTTTTAGACGATCATATTTCTGTTGTCGCTTTCTTAGGTACAAATCCCGAATCAAAAATTGAACAAATGTCTAACCTTCGGGAGCTTATTTACGATAAGTTTCAGGGGTTTAAAAAGTTTCAAGTTGTAATCTTAGTATCTAAAGGAGCAGAGGACGAAGCAAGTCGTTTAAAACAAGAACTAAGCAAATACAATGAATTAAAGTATTGGCATTTTGTGTTTGTGGATAATAGTGATATTGAGAAACTGTTCCAGAATTTACGTTCTACGTTAACTTTAGACGCTAATTACGCGTCAGATTACGTGTTTATCGTCGATAAAGATCTAAACCAACGCGGGCGCCTAGACGATCGTACAGATCGTGAAATAGAAAAGAACGCACCAGTTTATCCATTAACGGCTTACAACTGTAACAAAGTTGCCATCTTAAAAAATAAAATGGGAGCAGACGATTTGCGTGTGCTATTTACCGAATATAGAGAAAAGCGAAAAGGAGATTTTAACTCGTCTTCACGTCGCGCAAATGAAATAAATCCAGATCATGAAAAAGAAAACTAACTATTCGTACATAGGTATTGCATTTATTATTCTGTTATTCGGTATTATTTTTGTGCCCAAAATTATAAATAGAATACAAAACAATGATATCTCGAGAAGCGATCGTTTAAGTACAGGTCAAGATAATAACTTTTCTAACGACGAGGCATTAACGTTTATCGAAATCAATGGAAAGCGTAAAGAAGTACCAAACTTTAGTTTCACGAATCAAGATGGAGAAACAATTACCCAAGACGATTATAAAGGGAAGGTGTACGTTGTAGAGTTCTTTTTTACAACCTGCCCAACAATATGTCCAAGAATGAATGAAAACCTTGTAGAGATACAAAATGTGTTTAAAGGGAATACCGATTTTGGTATTGCTTCATTCTCTATTACACCAGAACTGGATACACCCGAAATCTTAAAAGAATATGCAGAACGTTACGGCATAACAAATCCTAATTGGAATTTACTTACGGGTGCTGAAGAAGACATTTACAGTTTAGCAAACAATGGGTTTAATATTTACGTCGCTAAAGTGGATGATGAAGTTGGTTTTGAACATTCAGGAGACTTTGCTCTAATTGATAAAAACGGTTTTGTTAGATCGAGATACGATGCTTTTGGGAACCCTAAAATTTTCTATAAAGGAATTATCAGCGAAAAGGAAAAGTATGACGAAGATGGTAATGAACAAGAAATTACTATGCTTAAAGAAGACATTAAAAAGTTGTTAAATGAATAGTATAGAAAACATAGATAACGAAAAGAAGTATAATAAATGGATCGTAGTTTTATCTATCGTTATACCAGTTGCGGTTGCCGCTCTTTTTGGAGTTAATTTAAGGGATCTCGGCTACGACGTCGAGCCGCTTACATTCTTACCACCTATATATGCGTCTGTAAACGCACTAACGGCTTTAGTTTTAATTTTAGCATTAGTGGCTGTATTAAAGAAAAAAGTAAAGTTGCATGAGCGTTTAATGAAGTTTGCTATAACTTTATCTGTAAGTTTCTTGCTAATGTATATAGCGTATCATATGACGAGTGACTCGACCAAATTTGGTGGAGAAGGAGCTATAAAATACATTTACTATTTTATATTAATTACACATATTGTGCTCTCTGTCGTTGTTATTCCGTTTGTTTTAATAACCTATGTTCGTGCTATTTCAGGAAACTTTGAGCGTCATAAAAAAATCGCAAAAATTACGTTTCCATTATGGTTATATGTAGCGATCACTGGAGTGGTAATTTTTATTATGATATCACCTTATTACATTTAAATTATTATGAAAACTAAAGTCTTATTTTTTATATTTTCGGCACTCTTTTTTATTAATACTAACGCACAATGTGCTATGTGTCGTGCCGTATTAGAGAGTGAAGAAGGGCAAGGCGCTGCAAAAGGAATCAATAATGGTATTGTCTATTTAATGGCTGTGCCTTATATCTTAGTCTTCGGATTAGGATTTTTTATTTATAGAAAATATTTTACAAAACCTAAGGCATAATTAAAATAGCCTACCATACTTCTAAAGCTTCAAATATTATAATTTGAAGCTTTTTTTTTGATTTTTTCTTCGGCTGGTTTTATGCCAAATAGTTGTAGTATAACACGTAAGTCTGCAGTTTGTAATAAAACAGTTGCGTTTTTTACTATTTTTATTTACTAAAGAGTGTAACATTTTACAAGACCAATAGTCTAATTACTATAACTCGGTAAAAACAGTAATTAAAATAAAGTCAATTCATATGCTAGAAATAAAAAAACTGCACAAGTCTTATCCCATAGGCGATTCAAGCTTACATGTTTTAA
>JAGPVI010000342.1 GCA_018067115.1 Bizionia sp.
TTGGTAAAACGGAGTTAGCAAAAGCGCTTGCTGAGTATTTATTCGATGATGAAAATGCAATGACCCGAATAGATATGAGTGAATATCAAGAGCGTCACGCTGTAAGCCGTTTGGTTGGAGCACCTCCGGGATATGTGGGGTATGATGAAGGCGGGCAATTAACAGAAGCCGTGAGACGTAAACCATATTCTGTAGTACTGCTAGACGAAATTGAAAAAGCACACCCGGACACTTTCAATATTTTATTGCAAGTGTTAGACGAAGGTCATTTAACGGATAATAAAGGACGTATTGCCGATTTTAAAAACACTATTATAATTATGACATCGAATATTGGGAGCCATATTATTCAAGAGCGTTTTGCAGCTGTTAAAGATGTAGACTCAGCAATAGAGGCCGCAAGAGTGGATGTTTTAGCTTTACTGAAGCAAACGGTAAGGCCTGAATTTTTAAATAGAATAGACGACACTATTATGTTTACACCTCTATCTAAGGATAATATTACCGAAATCGTTGAGCTGCAATTAAAAAGTGTCGCTAAAATGATTGCTAAACAAGGTATTACATTCGATGCTACAGCACAAGCAATAGCACACTTGGCAGAGAAAGGTTATAATCCAGAATATGGTGCAAGACCTGTAAAAAGAGTCATTCAAAAGGAGGTTTTAAATGCCTTAAGTAAAGAAATATTATCGGGAAAAGTAACGACAGATAGTATCATTTTACTAGATGCATTCAACAAAGAACTCGTATTTAGAAATCAAGAACATATTGTTTCCGACGAGGTCTAAATCATAAATTATTGTTAACGTAAAATAACTCAGAAAAGAGTACGTTTTCCTAGTAATGGTTAGTTAGTTTTAAAAGCAACGTTGGTCTACACTTTAGACTACGTTGCTTTTTTTGTGTTCCATATTAAAATATATCTGAGTAAAATTACGCTAAAAATAAATTAATAATTACCCTAATTAAGATAGTACCCAAGTCCCGTAAGCAACCTACACTCTTTATTTTATTGGTCGGAAAAATTCTATAATACGGCGCAAAGTTTTATCTTTATAAACCCTATATTCATCCTTATGAAGTTAAACACTTATATAGACCACACGTTGCTAAAACCAACAGCTACCAAGAATGATATTATATCACTTTGTAATGAAGCAAAAGAACATCATTTTTTTTCGGTATGTGTTCATTCGTGCTATGTTGCTTTGGCCAAGAACCTTCTAGCAGACTCTTCTGTTAAGGTGTGCGCGGTTATCGGTTTTCCTTTGGGAGCTATGAGCACTACTGCAAAAGTTGAAGAAACTAGGCAAGCATTAAAAGATGGTGCGGATGAAATTGATATGGTTATGAATATTGGTTTTTTTAAAAGCAAAGATTACCCAGCCGCTGCCCAAGATATTAAAGCCGTTAAGACACTTATGCCTAATCTTACTTTAAAGGTTATTTTAGAAACCTGTTACCTCGATACTAAAGAGGTTATTAAAGCCAGCGATATGGCCTTAAAAAGTGGTGCCGACTTTATAAAAACATCCACAGGCTTTGGGTCTGGTGGCGCAACATTAGACACCGTTAAAATAATGCTTGACGCCACTAAAAACACGCAAGCGAAAGTAAAAGCTTCAGGAGGAATTAGAGATACCAAAACAGCCTTACAGTATATTAAACTTGGTGTTTCTAGACTAGGAACATCTAACGGTGTTGCTATTGTAACAGGAACGACTACAGATAAAAAAACAACGTATTAAAATGAAGAAATTACTACTAGCCGCACTCCTTTTGTTAATTTTTTCCTGCGGAAAAGCACAAACAAAGGAGGAAATAGAAACACCTAAAGTTGAAGAAAAAACAACGTATTATTTTATTCGTCATTCGGAAAAAAACAGAGTTCAAAGCTCTAAAAATCCCGATTTATTAGAAAAAGGGCATTCTAGAGCTGAGAACTGGGCAGAATATTTTAAAACCATTTCTTTTGATGCCGTGTATTCCACAAATTTTAATCGTACAAAACAAACAGCAACTCCTACGGCAAAACAGAATAATTTAAAACTTATTATCTACAACCCCTCGAAACTAGATTACGATGCTTTTAAGGCGGAAACTAAGGGAAAAACAGTCTTAATTGTTGGGCATAGTGACACGACCCCACTGTTTGTGAATAAAATTATTGGAGAGGATAAATATAGCCCTATTAACGATCGTGTAAATAGTAAGCTTTTTATTGTTACAATTACTGACAGTGAAACCACATCGGAAGTTTTAAATATAGAACACCATTAATTATGAGTATACATATAGACGCCAAAAAAGGAGATATAGCAGAAACAATATTATTACCAGGAGACCCTTTACGTGCAAAATGGATTGCAGAAACCTATTTAGAAAACCCTATACTTTTTAATGAGGTTCGCGGTATGTTAGGCTATACAGGTACTTATAATGGCACAAGAGTGTCGGTAATGGGTACCGGAATGGGAGTGCCTAGTATTTCTATCTATGCGCATGAACTTATTACGCAATTTGGAGTTAAAAACTTAATTCGAGTTGGGAGTTCAGGATCGTATCAAAAGCATATAAAAATTAGAGATATCGTATTAGCAATGGCCGCATCGTCTAACTCTGGTGTTAATGAGTTGCGTTTTAGCGGTGCCGATTACGCGCCAACGGCCGATTTTGAATTATTCCAAAAAGCTGTAGATACCGCAAAGCGCAAAAACATTCCTATAAAAGCAGGAAATGTTTTCACTTCGGATGAGTTTTATGCAGACGATTTCGAATCGTATAAAAAATGGTCGAAATTTGGTGTGCTTTGTGTAGAAATGGAAACCGCCGGACTATATACGGTTGCGGCAAAACATAACGTTAAAGCCTTAACTATTTTAACGATTTCAGATTCTTTAGTTACAGGCGAAGTCACCACTAGTAAAGAGCGCGAAACCACGTTTAATGATATGATTGAAATTGCGTTAGAATTAGCGTAGCATCACTTTATTCTACACTTACATTCTCTAATTCTATCTTAGACAGTAATTGTAATTTACCTGCTTTAAATAAGTCATCTATGGTTTCTATATCAATAGCACCAGTTTCGGGCTTATAATTGTTATAATCTACAATTCTCGCGCCTTTAATATAACGCTCATTAAAAGCCTCTCTAAAACGGATGCCACCACCATTTACGTGATATTGATACGCTAAGTAATCGAGTTTATAATCTTCAGCCGAAAACCAGTATACAAAGACATCATCAAAATCTTCTCCTCCATTTTCTTCACTAAACGTGACTTTTATTTTATGATACGATTTGTCATTTAGTGTCACCGTATCTAAATATGTTTTATATACCGCTCCGTCATTTAATCCTATTGGGAGTATCGAGAAATAATGCACAGAATTAACAGCATTACTATATAAATTCGCTATAGAATCTGAAATTGTCACCTCTTTATTATTTACAAAACGCGTAAATCCCGAATTACTTAACACATCGCGAACCTCGCCTATAGAATCTGTAAAACTGCGATTTAAAGTAAAAGCACCACCATCGCGCACTGCCTTATACATTTTATCTCTAAATTTAAATTGAAGTGTTGCAGATGCAATGGTATCGCCACCAGCTACTTTAATCGCTTCATTTACTATGTGGGTAGCGTTTGGAGCTTCAATTTCTGGGGCGGTATTCTGTTTACAACTTATTAAAACAGTGATAAAGAGTAATGGCAGTAGTAGTGATTTCATAAGTATACATTTTAAAATTCAATAATCTTATTTACATTTATTTTCCTCATAAAGGAATTAAACAGTCGTTTAAAAAGGACTTTAATTACAGAAATGGAGAACGATTATTTCGTGCAACTTAGTAATTATTACTCTCAATTTTAATAAAATAATCTTAAATTGATTAGCTTTGTTCTGCTATGCAAAAAAAAATAAATATACTTAATAAAAAGGCTAAGTTTCAATACGAGATTTTAGATAAATATACCGCAGGAATTGTACTTACAGGTACCGAAATAAAATCGATACGGTCTGGAAAAGCATCTATTACCGAATCGTTTTGTGAGTTCAACGACCGCGGAGAATTATTTGTTGTAAATATGACCATTCAAGAATATTTGTTTGGAAACTACTATAATCACGCCCCTAAAGCAGAACGCAAACTACTTTTAAACAAAAAAGAACTTAAAAAACTTAATAAAGAGGTGCAAAATACGGGGTTAACTATTATTCCGTTGCGTATGTTTATTAACGAGAAAGGCTTGGCCAAACTTACTATTGCTTTAGCAAAAGGTAAAAAACTTTACGACAAAAGAGAAACTATAAAAGACCGTGATAGCAAAAGACAATTAGATAGAATCAAGAAAAACTTCTAGTTCACCCTATTTATTTGTCGTCATTATTGACGTTTTTCTGTTTTATTATTAAATTCAGTTATCTTTAGGCAACCTT
>JAGPVI010000351.1 GCA_018067115.1 Bizionia sp.
ACCATTAACTTCGTGAGTATTTAAAGATATTTTAAGGATGTTATAAATGTTAGTCCACTCTGGATGATGATTTAATGCTTCGCACTCAAAAGCAATTCTACTCATAGCACTAAAGCAATCCTTAAAGTTTTCAAACTCGAATTCTGCGTGAATGGCATTGTCACTATAATCCCACTCTGGAAAACGAATTAATCTTTTTTCGATATCTTCTTCTGATAATTTTGACATAATATTTGTGTTTTTAATTGGGTGAATACCTGCAAATAAAATTACGGTATTTAAAACGAATTCACTTGTATTTGAGACATTTTTAACGCCATTTAATAAAAGTTTAAGTACTATAAATTTAGTAGTCTAGTTCTTCTAAAATAAGTGTGCTTTCTAATTGCAGATGCTTTGGTAGCGTGTTGCTTTGTGCTAAAACAGCTAAATATCTATTATCGTTGGTTGTAAAAACCTGCTTTATAAGTGGCTTGTTTACACCTAAAGCTTCAATAATTTCCTTAGTAAAGTCATCGTGGTGTACCAAATCATTACTCCCTAAGTGGAAGACACCAGATTTATTTTGGTTTATAATATAATGAATTTGCTGCGTTACTTTTGTGTCTGTAGTGACGTTCATTATTAAATTAGGAAAGACTTCTATGGGTAGTCCCTCTTTTACAAAGGCCTTAATTTCTTTAATTCGCGGAGATTGTGCGCCAAAAACCATTGGTAAGCGTAAAACGGCTACTTGATGATGTGGTAAGCGTAACAGCATATTTTCAATTTTTATTTTAAAATGACCGTATGGGCTGTGGCTTAATGTTTTGTCTAACTCGTAACTTGGAAACTTACTATAGGCATCAAATACATTGGCGGACGATAAATAAATAAGTTTGGCATCGCTAGCAATAAGATATTCGGCAATATGGTGATGTGCAATAATCTGAGCCGAGAAATTACCACGAAGTGCCGAAATTATAATAGTAGGCTGTAGGGTTTCTAAAATCTCAAAGACATCGTCCTCTTCAAGGTTATACTGAAAGTAATGTTGATTTTTATCGTAACTATAATTGTCTGTTCTGTAGGTTCCAAACGTTCTAAAATAAGGGCAAAGCTCCTTATAGATGGCTTCACCAATAAAACCGCTAGCGCCCAGAATTAAAATTCTATGTTTAGTATTTCGTTTTATCATTACCTGTTTAACGCTTAAAAAATAGATAAATTGGTTTGCGAAGTAAATTGCTCGAGTGCCTGCATTCCTATCAACGAGTTTCCTCTAGGGTTTAATCCTGGCGCCCAAGTAGCTATAATAAAATTATTGGGTAATAAGGCTACAATACCACCGCCAACACCACTTTTTCCCGGTAATCCTACTTCGAAAGCAAATTCTCCTGCTTCATCATAAAACCCGCAAGTAAGCATAATCGCATTGATTCGCTTGGCCTGTTTTACAGGAATATGCTGCTTGTTGTTCATGCATTTTCCACCATTAGCAAATAAATAGAAAGCTTTAGAGAGCTGCGCACAACTCATTTCTATAGAACATTGGTGGAAATAAAAATCGAGAACGTCCTCTACACTATTATTTAAATTATTGAAGGATTTTAAAAGATAAGCGGCTGCAAAATTATTAAATCCTGTACTTTCTTCAGAATCGGCAACTTTAAAATTATATTTTATGGTTTGATCGTTTGAGATATCGCGAACATATTGCAAAAAATCTTCTTTCGGATTTTCTAAATGTGACACCAATATATCTGCAATAACCAAAGCTCCAGAATTAATTAAAGGATTTCTAGGAATGCCATTTTCTAACTCTAAAAGTGATAAATGATTAAAAGGGTTTCCCGAAGGTTCCACATCTACGCGCTCCCAAATTTTATTATCTTCGAAAGCAATAGCTTTAGAAAGAGCCAATACTTTAGAGATACTTTGAATGGAAAAGGGCGTAAAAGCATCGCCGGCAGAAAACGATCTGCCGTCGACGTGTTGCATAAATAGTCCAAGGTTATTGACATCTTTTTTCGACAATTCTGGAATGTAAGAGGCTACAATACCTTTTACTTCTTGTGCTTTTAAATCGTCGTGTATGTTGTTTAAAATCCCTTGGAAATCTATCATATATTATCTTTTGCTTTTATTTTATGCTTTGTAAAAAGGTGGTTTTACTATGGTTGCTGACACTGCTTTTTTTCTTATTTGTATAAGAATTTTTGTACCGGTAACAGCTAATTCTGTTGGTACATAACCTAAACCAATTCCTTTATTTAAACTTGGTGACATTGTTCCAGAAGTTACAATTCCAATAGCATTACCATTAGCATCAACAATCTCATAATCGTGTCTTGGTATACCGCGTTCGTCTAGTTCGAAAGCAATTAACTTACGTTTTGGTCCGCGTTCTTTTTCGGCCTTTAAAGCTTCAGAATTTGTAAATTCTTTAGTGAATTTTGTAATCCACCCTAAACCAGCTTCAATAGGAGAGGTGGTGTCGCTAATATCGTTTCCGTAAAGGCAGTACCCCATTTCTAAACGCAAAGTGTCTCGAGCCGCTAAACCAATTGGCTTTGCACCAGCTTCGGTTACTTTATCCCAAA
>JAGPVI010000364.1 GCA_018067115.1 Bizionia sp.
TTACATGTTTTAAAAGGAATTGACCTCTCTGTAGACAGTGGAGAAATGGTGGCAATAATGGGGTCTTCGGGTTCTGGAAAATCAACACTTCTTAATATTATAGGAATGCTAGATGAAGCCGATGAAGGCGAATACATTTTAGATAATGTACCCATTAAAAATCTTACCGAGAAGAAAGCAGCGATTTATAGAAACAAGTTTTTAGGATTTATTTTTCAATCCTTCAATCTGATCAATTATAAAAATGCGTTGGATAATGTGGCACTGCCATTATACTACCAAGGGTTAAAACGAAAGGAACGTATAGAAAAAGGTTTATTTCACCTTGAGAAAGTAGGCTTAAAAGCGTGGGCAGATCATTTGCCTAATGAATTATCTGGTGGGCAAAAACAACGTGTGGCTATTGCAAGAGCTCTGGCAGCAGATCCTAAATTGCTTCTAGCCGATGAGCCTACAGGAGCGTTAGATACAAAGACGTCCTACGAAATCATGGCGTTTTTACAGCAACTTAACGACGAAGGGAAAACGATTTTAATAGTAACACACGAAGAAGATATTGCCGATATGTGCAAACGTATCGTACGCCTTGTTGATGGTGTAATTATGGAAGATAAATTTGTAGAACAAGTTAGAGCCTCACAATATGTTTGATAGAGACCTTTGGAGGGAAATATTTCAGAGTATAAATATGAACAGAACCAGAACCTTACTCTCTGGTTTTACAGTAACCTTCGCTATTCTACTTTTTGCCATTCTTTTTGGTATCACTAACGGATTAACAAATACATTCGATGATGCTTTTAAAGACGATGCTACGAATTCTATATTTATAAATTCCGGGAAAACCACGAAAGCAAATAAAGGATTGCAAGCAGGACGCCAAATTCAATTTAAGAACGAGGATTACAATTATATAAAGGAAGAGTTTGGCGATAAAGTGCAATACATTACTGCTAGAATTTATAAAAATGTCAATGCCTCTTTTAATAACGAAAAAAATAGCTATTCGGTAAGAGCGGTACACCCCGATCATCAGTATTTAGAAAATACAAAAGTTACTCAGGGACGTTATATAAATCAGTTAGATTTAAAAGAAAATACTAAAGTGGTTGTTATTGGGCGCTTAGTAGAAAACGATTTGTTTCTTAAAACAACTGCTATCGGTAAATACATTAACCTTAACGGTATACAGTATAAAGTAGTTGGTGTTTTTGAAGATGATGGTGGAGATAACGAAGAGCGTTTAATTTATATGCCTATTACCACAGCACAACAAATTTATGGTAATAACGACTATATAGACCAGATAAACCTTACCTATAACCCTAATATGGGCTACGATCAAGCAATTGCATTTAGTAGCCTACTAACGAAAAAATTAAAAGACAGATTCTCGGTTGCAGAAAGCGATCAGCGTGCGGTACGTGTTAGAAACCTTGCCAACGAAGCCAAAGGCATTAACCAAATGACCACGGGATTAGGAATGATTGTACTCGTTATTGGTTTTGGTACACTTATCGCCGGTGTTGTGGGGATTAGTAACATTATGATTTTTATTGTAAAAGAAAGAACCAAAGAAATTGGTATTAGAAAAGCCTTAGGTGCCTCTCCAAAATCTATTGTGTCTATAATATTAATGGAGTCTATTTTAATTACGGTTATCGCAGGATTTGTGGGGTTGGTAATTGGTATGGGAGTTCTCGATTTGGTAGGGCCAAGTTTAGAGAAGTTTTTTATAAAAGACCCAAAAGTGAGTTTAAGTTTGGTTATTAGTGCCACCATAACTTTAGTAGTTGCAGGAGGAATTGCAGGCTATTTACCAGCAAAAAAAGCATCTCAAATTAAACCTATAGTGGCTTTACGAGATGATTAATAAAGCAGTACTAGAAATACTAGCATTTTTAGATAATGCAGCAAACCAAATAATGAATAAGCAACCAATAAGAATAAGCAAATGAGATTTTTATTCGAAAGAGATACCTGGCAAGAAGTGTACGATAGCTTAAGCAAAAACGTACTGCGCACCGTGTTAACCATGGTTGGCGTATGGTGGGGTATATTGTTGCTTATCGGTCTATTGGGCTCTGCAAAAGGCTTAGAGAATTCATTTAATAGACTTTTTGGAAGCTTTGCAACGAACAGTGTTTTTGTATGGGGACAAAGTACAAGTAAACCTTTTAAAGGGTTTCAAGAAGGGAAGCAAGTAGTGCTTACATTATTCGATGCCAAAAAGGTAGAAGAAAATGTCGAAGGGATTGAGTTTGTCGTACCTAGAAACCAGAATCAAGGGGTCGTAACTAGAAATTTCTTATCGGGGAGTTTTAGTGTAAATGGCGATTACCCGTTGTTAGATCGCGTGCAGAAAAAGAAAATGATTCACGGTCGATTTATTAATCAAAGTGATATCGATGCTAATAAAAAAGTAGTTGTCATTTCAGAAGAAATCTACAAGCAATTATTTGAAAAAGATGCTGAAATGATTGGCGAATACGTTCAAATAAATAGTATTAATTTTAAGGTTGTCGGAATGTTCGAAAACGGAAATGTTAATATGGGACCTACTAGCGACTTGCACATTCCATTTACTACATTTCAACAAATTTACAATCAAGGAAACAATATTGGTTGGGTAATGATTACCGGAAAGCCAGACGCAGATATTACCCAAATTGAAGCCGATGCCAAACTAATGCTTAAAAATTTACATCGCATTCACCCCGAAGACGATCGTGCATTTGGTAGTTTTAACCTAGGTAAAGAGTTTGCTAAACTCACAGGGTTTTTAACAGGAATGCAATTTTTAACGTGGTTTGTAGGTATCGCCACTTTATTTGCAGGTGTTTTCGCTATTGGTAATATTCTCTTAATAACCGTAAAAGAACGTACTAAAGAAATTGGTGTACGTCGCGCTCTAGGGGCAACACCCTTCGAGATAAAACGTCAAATTATTGTCGAAGCCGTTTTTATAACACTTCTAGCCGGCCTTTTAGGAATTATAAGTGGCGGTTGGATTTTAATTGGGTTAAATGCCGCTTTTGGGCAAGGAGACGAAGCTGTACTTGTAAATGCATCTGTACCAATTGCCGTTGTGTTTATTTCCTTACTTATTTTAGTAGTTCTAGGAACTCTAATCGGACTCATACCAGCGTTTAAAGCTACTAGTATTAAGCCAATAGATGCTTTAAGAGAAGAATAACTTGTATATATAAATCATAAAAACTGAAATACTTTTATAACCAAAGTCGTAAAATAAATTAAAACATGAAAAAAGCATTAAAAATAATTATAGGAGTAGGGTTGCTAATCGCTCTAGTATACGTTCTAAAATATTTTAAAGACTCGAACTCTAAAGGTGTGGAAGACTTTAAAGTGGAAGAGCCTTTTTATACCTCTATAAGAACTAAAACGGTGGCTACAGGAAAATTAAATCCCGAAGAGGAGATTGAATTGAAACCACAAATCGCAGGAATTATCGATAAAATATTAGTTCAGGAAGGCGATATCGTAAAGAAAGGGGATTTAATAGCAACTATTAGGGTGGTGCCTAACGAGCAGAGCTTAGTGAGTGCAAATAGCCAAATTAACTCGGCTAAATTATCTTATAATAATTCTAAGACATTATACGATAGAAATAAAGTGTTGTTTGATAAGGGCGTGATTTCTAAACAAGATTTCGAAAACAGCCAACTATCACTTAATCAAGCGCAAGAATCTTTAAATCAGTCACAAAACAACTACCAGATTATTAAACGTGGTTCGCTGTCTGGCGGTGGATCTGCAAACACTAGTATTTCGGCACAAATTTCTGGAACGGTATTAGAAATTCCTGTAAGAGAAGGAGATCAAGTCATCGAGAGTAACAGTTTTAATGCAGGAACTACTATCGCAACTATTGCCGATATGAGCAAAATGATTTTTGAAGGTAAAGTAGACGAAGCAGAAGTTGGTAAACTGGAAGAGGGTAAAGATATCATCGTTATTTTAGGAGCCATTAACGAGAAGAAATTTCCAGCAAAATTAACCTTCGTAGCCCCAAAGGGAAATGAAGAAAATGGAGCCGTACAGTTTACAATTAAAGCCGATGTTGATGTTGAAGAATCTACTAAAATTAGAGCAGGATACAGCGCAAATGCAGAGATTGAAATGGAAAGTAAAGACAGCGTTTTGGTTATTAAAGAGGCATTACTTCAGTTTAATCGTATTACCGAAAAACCTTACGTTGAATTACTGGTGGGCGATGGAAAATATGAAAAGAAAGATGTTGAATTAGGTATTTCTGATGGTATAAACGTTGAAATAACTGAAGGTGTTAAGGAAGGTGATAAAATTAAAGTGTGGAACAAAGCATTAAAAGATAATAACGATGAGGAAGAAAACTAGAGTAATTTTCACAACAGTAGTCGCTTTAAGTCTAAGTTTCGCTGCTTTAGCGCAAGAGAAAAAATGGACTTTACAGGAAAGTGTTAATCACGCGTTAGAAAATAACATAACGGTAAAACAAGCGTCGAATGCCTTACTAACGAATCAGCAAGATATTATAGCTGCAAAAGGGCAGTTTTTACCTTCAATGAATGCCAATGCTAGTCATAGTTTTTCTACGGGTAATATCGAATTGTTTCAAGGGCAATTTGCTAACCGTACGTCTAATAGCACTAGTTTAGGACTTAATGTAAATCAAACTGTTTTTAATGGGTTTAGAAATACAAACCTTTATAAACAATCGCAACTAAATCTAGAATCTAACCAGTTAGAATTAGATCGTATAAAAGATGATATTTCCTTAAATGTTGTAAATGCGTATTTAAATATTTTATTTAATATCGAGAATTTAGAAACAGCCCAAGCGCAATACCAATTTTCTCAAAAGCAGTTGCAGCGTGTTAACGAATTAGTAGATGCCGGTGCACAACCAAGAGCAGATGTTTACGATGCACAAGCCACGTTAAGTAGAGATGTGCAAAGTGTAACGGTAGCCGAAAACAATTACGAATTATCTTTGTTAACGTTATCTCAATTATTACAAGTGCCTTTTGAAGGGTTCGCTGTAGAGGTTATAGAAATTGATGATCCTTCGGAAGAATTAATGTACAACGATGTAGCACCTATTTTGGGCTATGCGTTAGAAAACAGAAATGAAATTAAAGTAGCAGAAAAAGGTATTGAAATATCAGAATTAGGAACAGAAATTTCTAAAGCTGGATTTTACCCAAGCGTGTCTTTAGGTTATGGTTTTGGATCGAATGTGTTTTATTCTAATTTAGATCAAAATGAAGATCCGTTTTTTCAACAATTAAACGATCAGAAATCTCACCGTTTTACTTTAAATGTTAGCATTCCTATATTTTCACAGTTTCAAAATAAAACCGCGGTGGCTAAATCGCGAATTCAACAAGAGAATGCAAAATTAAATTTAGAGCAACAAAAATTAAATTTAGAATCTAACATACAACGTGCTTTTACCGATGCTAAATCGGCTTTGCGTGCATACGAGGCGGCAAAAACATCTTTAGAATCTCAGGAGTTAGCTTTTAACAACTCTCAAGAACGCTATAATATTGGGGCGATGAATGCTTTCGATTTAGAGCAATCGCGGTTGCGTTTAGTAAATGCAGAGTCATCGTTAATTAATGCGAAATATGATTTTATATTTAAAACAAAAGTATTAGATTTCTACCTTGGAAAACCTATAACACAATAGCCGTGGCTTTAATATTAAATATAGAAACAACAACAACAAATTGCTCGGTCTCTCTTTCTAAAGAAGGAGAGACTTTGCATTTAAAAGAAGATTACGATAATAACTATTCGCACGCCGAGCGATTGCATACATTTATTGCCACTATTCTTAAGGAGGCCAATGTAGAGCGCGAAGATTTAGATGCGGTAGCAGTTAGTAAAGGGCCGGGTTCTTATACGGGATTACGTATTGGGGTGTCGGCAGCAAAAGGCTTGTGTTTTGCTTTAGATATTCCGTTGATTTCAGTGAGTACCTTAGAGGCCCTAGCACTTCAAGTACAGGCGGAAAGTGGTGTGATTGTACCTATGCTAGATGCCAGGCGAATGGAAGTGTTTTCGGCTGTGTTTTCTTCAGATTATAAGTTGGAACGTGCTATTGAAGCACAGATTTTGGATGCAGATGCTTTTACAGCCTACCTAAATAGCGGTAAAGTTTATTTTGTTGGTAATGGTGTAGAGAAAACGAAAACTATACTACCGCACGAAAATGCTGTGTTTATTGAAGGGAAATTACCCTCTGCGTGTACAATGGGTGCTATAGCTTATGCTAAGTACAAAAAAAACGACACCGAAGATGTCGCTTATTTTGAACCATTTTACTTAAAAGACTTTGTGGCTTTAAAACCTAAACCAAAGACTAAATAATTTTTTACTTTTCTTTCTTTAAAAAAAAATAAGGCTAATGCGTTACTCATTCATTCTTATTTTTTTAATAAGTATCGTGATTACTTCGTGGTTAAACGATTTGTTTGCGCTCTCCCAGTTTTTACCGGGAAGCGAGTAGTGAAAGCGCGACCAAGTTTTTGTCTTGGTAACGCCCAAACACACATTACCTTTTAATTAACCTTCCTTATGAATTTCGACTTGGTGTGGGTAAGGGATTTCGATACCAGCCTCGTCGAAAGCTTCTTTTGTACGTTCGATCATATAGAAATGAACTTCCCAATAATCGGCTTGATTAACCCAAGCTCTAGTGAAAAAATTAATAGAACTGTCTGCCAATTCCGATACGTTTACCGCAGGTGCAGGGTCTTTTAAAACAGCTGGATGCGAATTGATAACCCCTAAAATAACCTCTTTTGTTTTCTTAATATCAGAATCGTAACCAACGCCAAATGTAAGGTTTACACGACGCGTGCTTTGGGTGCTGTAATTAACAATGTTTCCGTTAGACAGTGCGCCATTGGGCATTATCACCTCTTGATTGTTTGTAGTTAGTAAGGTTGTATTAAAAATATCGATCTCTTTTACAGTACCAGATTGTCCTTGAGCATCTATAAAATCACCGATTTTAAAAGGTTTTAAAATCATAATTAAAATACCTCCTGCAAAATTAGAAAGCGACCCTTGTAAAGCTAAACCAATGGCTAAACCTGCGGCAGCTAAAACAGCAGCAAAGGAAGTGGTCTCTACACCAACCGTTCCTAGAATAACTAGAATTAAAACAATTTTTAAACCCCAAGCAATAAGATTGCTTAGAAATTTTTTAAGGCTTATCTCTAGCCCTTTTTTGTCCATTGCTTTATTAATACCTTTTAATAAGTATTTAACGATGATGCTACCAATAAGCCAGATTGCAACTGCTGCAATAACTTTTGGGCCAAAGTCTACTACAACTTCCCATCCTTTATCAATCCATTTTTGTGTTTCCATATTTAATGTTATAGTTTATAAAAGTGTAAAATTTAACATTTTGCTGAGGTTATCCAAATTATAAATGTTATTTATATTATAAAAGTGGAAAGAAGAGCTAATAAAGCGGGAATGGCTTGTACATAAAAGAGTTTTATGTTCTTTGTAGAGTATGCACCATAAATACCGGCAACAATAATGCAGCCTAGAAAAAAGGAGATAAAGCTGAAGTTGTTTTTAAAAACTGCAAAGAGTAATCCTAAGGCTAAAAAACCATTATACAACCCTTGGTTTGCTGCGAGCACTTTAGTGTCTTGAGCAAATGCCTTATTTTTAAGTCCGAAAGTTTTTATTCCCCGTGGAGTGGTCCATAGAAAGACTTCTAGTATAAGGAAATAGATGTGTTCTAAAGCGACAAAAACAATTAGGATTACGGATAAGGTTTTCATTAGTCTTGTTTTTTAATAACTTTTATGGCCTCGCTAACGGCACTAACCGGGAGCTTACACGTTTTGTTTACGCAGACATAAATTAAAGTTTCGCTATCTACAAACCGATGTTCTAATAGAGGTAGGCTACTCGCTGTAGTGCTGCCAACAATTAATTTATTCGGAATGTAAGTTGCATTAAATTCTTTTAGTTTGTCTTCAGCATCTTTTCCAGCAATAGCAACTTCGAAAAAAGGCTCTGTGTAATTCAACATTAAATCTAGCCAATTTGAAAAGCCATTAGGGTATTCGTTAATTTCTGGCGACACATTATGTAGCATCGTAGTTGCCGTTTTTAAGTAATAGTCATTATCAAAAAAATAAGAGAGTTTAAATAAGTTTTTCGCCAGTATAGAATTACTGGCAGGGATAACATTATCGCGATACTCTATACTTCTTGATACTAGTTGTGCATCTGTATTACTAGTAAAAAAGAACAGATTGCTAGTCTCGTCATAAAAGTGATCGAAAGCATAATTGGTTAAATCGCGAGCGGTATGCAGCCATTTTTTATCTAAGGTCATTTCGTAAGCAAGTATAAACGCTTCTATAGTTGTAGCATAATCTTCTAAAAAACCATTAATACTACTGCGGCCATTTTTGTAAGAATGGTATAAACTACCATCTTCCTTTAATTGATTATTAATTATAAAATGAGCGTTTTTTAAAGCGGCATTTAAATACGTCTTATCGCCCAAAACACGATACGCATCAAGGTAGCCTTTAAGCATTATGGCATTCCAAGAAGTTAAACTTTTATCGTCCAATCGTGGCGTTTCTCGTTTAGAACGTTCTTTTAGTAATAGAGCCTTCCACTCTTGCTTTTTTGTGTTTAGCTCCTGTTGAGACAATTCGTGTTTAGTTGTAAATTCCGTGTCACTTTCCGATCGAATAAGAACATAGTTTTTATGTTCCCAGTAACCAAAAGCATTAATATTGTAGTATTCGGCGAACAGTTTATAATCGCTTTTTAATAGGGTCTCTAATTCTTTTTTGGTCCAGACGTAATAGGCACCTTCTTCTAAAACACCTTCGCTAGTATTACTGTCTGCATCTAGAGAGGAATAAAAAGCACCATTTTTAGTTGTTAATTCGCGAGCAACAAAAGTCAAGGTTTCGGTAATAACGTCTTTGTATAATTCGTTTTTTGTAATGAGGTAAGCATCGGCATATAGGCTAATAAGCTGCCCATTATCGTACAGCATTTTTTCGAAATGTGGAACGTGCCATTTAGAATCTACGGCATAACGTGAAAAACCACCGCCTACGTGGTCGTAAACACCGCCATAGGCTATTTTGGTTAATGTTGTATTTACAAACTCCTGAAGATTAAGATCCTTCTTTTGGTAGGCATAGCGCAAGAGGAAATGATAATTATTGGGCATCATAAATTTTTGACGAGATTTAACCCCTCCAAATTTTAAATCGAAATACTCCGACCACGATGCAATGGCTGTTTCAATAGCTAGAGACTTAAAATCTATGGCTTCTGGGTTAGGGATAATAACCTCAAGATTTTTAATGCCTTGTTCTAATTTTTCCGCATATTCATATAGTTTCTCGGGATTATTAGCGTATAATTTGGCGATTTGAGATAATGCTTGGGTCCACTGTTCCTTTTTAAAATAAGTACCTCCCCAGATTGGGCGACCGTCTGGTAGCGCAATAACATTCATAGGCCACCCGCCTTGACCGGTCATTAATTGAACAGCGTTCATATACACTTGGTCTATATCTGGACGCTCCTCGCGATCTACTTTTATATTTATAAAATCTGCGTTCATAATGTCTGCCACATCTTCATTCTCAAAACTCTCGTGTTCCATAACGTGGCACCAATGGCATGCTGCATAGCCAACACTAATAATAATAAGTTTGTTTTCAGATTTGGCGCGTTCTAAACTCTCCGCATTCCAAGCGTACCAGTCTACAGGATTGTGAGCATGTTGTAATAAATAAGGACTGGTTTCATTAATTAACGCATTGGTGTGAGGATTTTGCATAGCTGTTTTTGTTTGAGAGGTGCAACTTAAAAATGAAAATAATAGGATATAACCAAGGTATTTCATAAAATCAAAGTTAAGGATTTGTATCTGAACCGATTTTTATATTCTAATGCTTTTAAAAAAAAGATATGAAGTTGAGGTAGGGATTTTCTAGTAGTTGTTGTTATATAATACATAACAGTTTGTAATAGTTTAATTTTTGCCAAATAGCCGAAAGGTTAATTGTTTAGATAATTAACACTGTTTACGATGTATTTAGACTGAATTGATGTATAAAAAATTCAGTAATTATTAGTATAATTGCAAATACTACAACCAAATATTGATAAATAACCTCTTTACAATGAAGAATTTTACATTAGCCATAATTTTATTGTTCTCTTTTTTATCTGCTTCCGCTCAAGATGTGATTATGCAAAACGGGACTACTAACACCTGTTCTGGATTTTTCTATGATTCGGGTGGGCCTTCGGCGAACTACAGTAATAATGAGAATTTCGAATATACTATCTGTCCAGATACTACAGACGCTGCGATTCAAATAGCTTTTACAGCGTTTGGTACGCAAGCGGCTTTTGGTGGTAACCCTGCAGATACTTTAACGGTTTATGACGGAAACGATACTACGGCTCCTATATTGGATGTGCTATCAGGTACTGGTGCAGCTGCTTTTCCAGGAACTATTCAAGCGTCAGCTGCTAATACTTCGGGATGTTTAACTTTTGTTTTTGTAAGTAATGGTTCTGGTAATACATCGGGATGGGCCGCAACTATAGATTGTTTAGTGCCTTGTCAGACGATAACGCCTTCTATCGACTCTACAACTCCAGCAGCTAATGGCGCAGGAAATGTTATAATAGCAGATGGTGATACCGTAACTTTTGATGGTAGCGCAGTATTTTCAGATGATGGAACAGGAGCAACATATTCTTGGAATTTTGGTGATGGAACAGCTGCCGTAATAGGAGAATCGGTTAGTCATGTATTTAACGGTTTCGGTAATTACACCGTAACATTAACGGTAAGTGATACAAACCCTACAGGGTGTAGCGAGCAAATTACAATAACAGTTATTATACCAAGTCCATACATACAAGTAAGTACAACAGATTACACAATAGAGCAGCTGGTAACCGATGTTTTAATCGATAGTCCTTGCGCTGTAGTTTCTAATGTGACGTCTAGTACAGGAACCGATTTTGGTAGTGTTAATGGAATTGGATCATTTGTTTCTACAGGAGGTACTTTTGGCTTCGATGGTGGGATTCTATTGTCTTCTGGTAGCGCAGTTGCTGCCGAAGGGCCTGAGACAGGTACACAAAGTAATGGTAACAGTGCATGGGGAGGTGATGCAGATTTACAGGCAGCAGTTCCTGGAACAGCAGCAAACCCTAATACGACTAGAAATGCGTCTTATATTCAATTTGAATTCACTCCTATTGTAGATAATATTAGTTTTGATTTTATTTTTGCTTCGGAAGAGTACGGTACTTTTCAGTGTTCTTTTACCGATTCATTTGCCTTTTTATTAACAGATATAGCAACTGGGATAACGACGAACTTAGCTATTATTCCTGGAACGACCGATGTGGTGTCTGTACTTAATGTAAGAGACGGTGCGTATAATACCAGTTGTCCTTCTGCGAATGTAGCCTACTTCGATTCGTACTACGGTACAGGTGGATTGC
>JAGPVI010000366.1 GCA_018067115.1 Bizionia sp.
GCGGTTTAAAACCGATGGCGTAGAACACAAAATGTATATTGGAGAAACTATTACAAAAACCGATTCGTTTAACGAAATCTACCTTAAAAATTTAAGATTGTGGCAGATGCAAGTTATGTGCGATATGGAAAATGCTTTCTATAATAGGAAACATAAATATCCTATTGCGTTGGATGTAGCCTCTATGATTTTGGTGTTTAACCAGCCGTTATCTATACGTTTTAGAGCAGATGAGCGCCAGTTTGATGTGGATGGTACTTATAACGCACGTTACGAAGTCGTGAAAAAAAGAGTAGATAAAGCGAATATTAAAGGCACAGATATTCGTGCTACCGAAAAGGGAAAGTTAACCATTGTATACTCTACAAAAGATGTGGAAAACGAATACTTAGAATATGTAAAATTTTTACAGTCTAAACATTTTTTGGATAGCGATGTGGAAATCGTAGAGCTTGAAGACTTACAAGGAGTAACTGGGTTAAAAGCAATACGTGTAAATATTTTATACAGTACCACAAAGGCAGATGATAAAACGTTTTACACGTATAACGATCTTATGAAAGAGATTTCTGCTTAACTCCAAAAATATACGTTATCAGTAGCGTCTTTAATAATAAGAGTTGCCGAGTCCTTTTCTGGTGTTAAAACATCTTGAATGCGTTTTCCTGGATTTCCTTGTACTGCAATAGCGAAAGAAATAAGAGATACAATAATACCTACCATAAAAACGGTATATGTAATTCTTAATAAGCGGTACTTTCTATCCAGTACTTTTCCTAAGAAATATAAATCTTTTGTAAGTGAGGTGTACACATAATTTTTATCTTTTAATAACTCAGAGATTGCCCACTCAAATTCTTTGAGTCCCATTTTATGAAAATTACCAAAAAAGGTAAGATTTACATCGTGGTTTTCTACATCTTCTTTAGTGAATTCTCCGCTAGTTACATTAGGTCTTGTAGCAATAATAGACAAGATCATGGAGGTAACACTAAACAAAGTAAATATTACAGTTGGAATTGTTAAATACGGGTTGGAGTCTAATTTAGAAATTAAATTAGCCAGCACTACCGAAATAATAATGGCGTTTACAGAAAGTAAAATATTGGCTTTAGTATCTGCAATATCACTTAATTTAATGTGGTTTCTTAAAGCGACTCTATAGAACGTTTGGATGCCACGTTCTGGACTTTCATTTTTATATTGTGCTTTATATTTCGCTTTTAACTTTTCTTTATCAGCTTTGCGTTTCTTTTTATTTTTTGTTTCTAATAAATCAATAAGGTTCTTGCTCTTTTTTGGCGCCCAGTTTTTAATAGCATAGTCTGAATAGTAGCGGTGATTTTTAGAAAGAACCTCTATGTTTTCATTTAACCACTCTGTAGTGCTATATTTTTGTACATTTTGTAATTCTAGCTCTTTTCTTAAAAACTCACTAGCCTCATGGAAATAATCTTTCCCAAAATGAGAAGAATCAGCATCCCTTATAATTTCTTCCAGTTTTGTCTTTGGAGAATCTTTAAACTTGGTGGCCATTATACACTTATTAACAGCCTCAATAGTCTCGTTGTCTGCGCCTTGAGATTTTAAAAAGTCGGTAGCAATTATAACGCTTTCTTCCTCATGTCCTACCCGTTTTTTTATATAGCCACAATCGTGTAGTAAGGCTGCTAGTTGTAAAATTTCACCGTCCTTAACATTTATTTCAGAATTTTCAATTATTTCTTTTGTACTTTTAAAGACACGATGCGTGTGTGAAAAATTATGATACACGAAAGTATTTGGTAATTCTTTTTTAAAAAGATCTAATACAAACTTTTCTGTATTTTCAATTAGTGTAGACATATATTTTTATTAAATTTAATTCCAAAGTACTAAAAAAATAAAACTAAAAATACTATATGGTAAAAAATAACTTTATTCTAACATTTCTAGCCTTAGCGTTCCTTTCAGGGTGTGCTACTTTAAAAGTGAAGTATAAAAATGACGAAGACAAAGTAGTCGAACTTCCAAATAAAGACATCGAAAATACTTTTTATCTCATTGGCGATGCTGGGAATTCCCCAATTGGCGGAATGTCTCTTGGGTTGCAAGCGTTTAAAAAACAAATAGAGGATAAAGATACTAAAGACGACTATGTGTTGTTTTTGGGCGATAATATTTACCCAGATGGTTTCGATCAATCTAAAAAATATAAAGAAGAAAATGCCGAAAACGCTATAAATGCTCAAGCGAATGCCATTAAAAACTTTAAAGGAACGAAAATATTTATTCCGGGAAACCACGATTGGTATGCTGGTGGTGTCGAAGGGTTAAAAAAGGAAGAAAAGTATGTTGAGAAAATGGTTGGAAAAGATGCATTTCAACCTGAAAACGGTTGTCCGTTAGAGAGCATAGATGTTAGTGACGATGTTCAGCTTATTGTTGTAGACACACAATGGTACTTAGAAAACTGGAATAAAAATCCAACAATTAACGATGAGTGCGAGATTAAAACCAGAGAGCGCTTCTTTCAAGAGTTAGAAGGCGAACTTAAAAAAGCACAGAATAAACGTGTCGTTTTCGCCATGCACCACCCTATGTATACCAATGGTATTCACGGTGGGTATTATGGCGCTAGAAAGCATTTGTTTCCTACGCAAAGCGATTTCCCATTGCCTATTCTATCCTCATTAGTAACTCAGGTGAGAACACAAGGTGGCGTGTCTATTCAAGACCGTTTTAACGAACGTTATAACGAATTAATGAATAGAATAGAAACCATGGCTTTAGAATACAGTAATATTATTTTTGCTTCTGGTCATGAGCACAATTTACAGTACATAGAAAACAATGGTATTAAACAAGTGGTTTCGGGTTCAGGCTCTAAAGCATCAACAGTGGCACTTGGTAATAATGGTTTGTTTTCTTACGGTAGAGAAGGTTTTGCAAAGCTTACAGTTTATAAAGATGGTAGTGTTTGGGTGTCTTTCTATAAAGAAGCAAACGGAGAGCCGGTAGGTATGTTTAATAAAGAAGTGTTACCAAAATCAAGAGACGTTTTTGACGTTGAAACCTTGCCAGATACATTCCCTCAAACCGTTAAAGCATCGGTGTATTCTACCGACGAAACAGAAAAAACAGGCTTGTATAAAGCGTTTTTGGGCGATAGATATAGAAAATTATACAGCACAAAAGTAGAGTTTCCGGTGGCTACTTTAGATACGCTTTATGGCGGATTAAATATAGTGAGAGCCGGGGGAGGTCATCAAACACGATCATTGCGATTGGAAACTAAAGATGGACGACAATTAAATATGCGTGCGTTAAGAAAAAGTGCAACGCAGTATTTACAAACCGTATTGTTTAAAGAAACGTATGTAGCCAATGAATTCGAGAAAACTAAGGTAGAAAACTTAGTGTTAGATTTCTACACTGCGGCGCACCCGTATGCGTTTTTAGTAGTTCCAGATTTATCTGACGCTGCAAAAATTTATCATACTAACCCTAAAGTATTTTTTATTCCTAAGCATAAATATATGGGCGATTATAACACTAATTATGGTGGTGAATTGTATATGATTGAAGAACGTCCAGAAAAAAACTACACGAACGAACGTAATTTTGGGTATGCAGACGATATTGAAAGCACTCACGATATTATAGAGAAAGTAAGGGAAGATGAAAAGTATAAAATTGATGAAAACGCATTTATTAGAGCGCGATTATTCGATATGCTAATTGGGGATTGGGACAGGCACCAAGACCAGTGGCGTTGGGCACAGTTCGATCAAGAAAACGGCGATAAAGTCTTTAAACCAATTCCTAGAGATAGAGATCAAGTGTTTTCAAATTTCGACGGTGCGTTGTTGGATATTGTCCGCTTTTTATCTGGTGCGTCACGACAACTTCAAGTTTATGATTCTGAGTTAAAAGACATTAAATGGATGAATAGCGCCGGTATAAAACTAGATAAAGTGCTTATTCAACAATCAGACAAAGAGGTTTGGGTTAAGCAAGCGCAGTTTCTTAAAGATAATGTTACTGATGAGGTTATAGATAAAGCGTTTACAAAAATCCCATTAGAAGCGAGAGATTCTACCTTGTTAGATGTGCAAAAACACTTAAAAGGAAGACGTGATAATATTATAGACATTGCCGAGCGTTACTCAGATTACTTAAACCAATTGGTTGTTATTTCTGGAACCGATAAAGACGATTATTTCGAAATTACTAGAACAGGGAATAAGGAAACTAACGTAAAAGTATCGAGAATTATTGATGGTGAAAAAGGAGAGGTTATCGTAGATAGAACCTTTAATAAAGACATTACAAAAGAACTGTGGATTTATGGATTGGACGATGATGATGTTTTTGAAGTAACCGGAAAGGCTAATAATTTAATTTTTATTCGAATTATTGGCGGACAAAATAATGATATTTATAAAATTAAAAACGGTAGACGTGTTCATGTTTATGACCACAAATCGAAACCCAATACCATAGAGGAGAATAAAGGAGCACGTATACATTTTACAGATATTTATAATAATAACTTATTCGATTTTAATAAAAATATTGTGCGCTCCAATACGCTAACCCCCAACGTAGGGTATAACCCAGACGACGGCGTATTATTAGGGATTTCTAATGTGTATACCATAAAAGGATTTCAGCGTAATCCATACTCTCAACAGCATCGTTTTTATGGCGGGTATTTCTTCGCTACAAACGGCTTTAGCCTAGATTACGAAGGTGAGTTTGCAAATGTATTTGGGGAGTGGAATTTACACGTAGGCGGAAGGTTAACCACAGAGAATTTTACAAATAACTTCTTTGGTTATGGAAACGAAACAGAGAATCTAGACGACGATTTAGATTATCACCGGGTAAAGAAAAGTATATATAAAGCGAGTGTGGGAGTACTTAGAAGAGGTAGCTTTGGTAGTGATTATGGAATACATTTAATTGCAGAAGGTATAGAGATAGGTAGGTCTTCCGATCGTTTTATAGACGATTTAATGCCGCAGGACGCCAATGGTGAATTTTACGATAGACGCTATTTTACAGGTCTTGAAGGGAATTACAACTATGCCAGTTTCGATAATAAAATCACACCAACGCGTGGAATGACTTTTAATATTAATTCAGGTATTAAAACCGAACCAGACAATACAAAATATACGTTTGGATATTTAAATACAGACTTAGGGTTTTATAATTCCATTTCTCCTAACAGGAAATTAGTTTTAAAAACCGATGTGAGATCACAATTGCGTTTTGGCGACGATCTTGTGTTTTATCAAGCATCTAATATTGGTAGTAAAAACGGATTAAGAGGTTATAGAACAGAGCGGTTTACAGGTAAAAATTCTTTAGTGGGTAGTGCCGATTTACGCTATAGTTTTAAAACTTTTAAAACTAATACACTGCCGTTGCAGTTAGGTGTTTTTGTGGGAGGAGATGTTGGACGTGTATGGCTTAAAAACGATTTTTCAGATAAATGGCATAACGATTACGGAGGTGGTTTTTGGGTGTCTGCAGCAGATTCTGTTCAGGGAACTTTTAACTTCTTTAATGGCGAAGAAGGCTTACGCTTCTCGTTTGGATTTGGTATTGCTTTCTAGGACTTAGAAGGTGCTATTTATAACCTCTTTATTATTTCTGCGGAATGGTAAAGAGGTTTTTTTATACTTTTTAGTAAAAATGAAAAGATGGTAATTATAACTTTTATCATTTTTTTAAGCTAACTGTTATTATAGTTTTAACTTTGAAGACCCTAATATTCCATCTAATAAACAAGAGGTAATATGTCAAAACTACTAAAAATTGGACATCGTGGTGCCGCAGGTTATCTTGCAGAAAACACAATCGCATCATTTAAAAAGGCGCTAGACTTCCATGTCGATGGTATAGAGCTCGATGTGCATTTATGTGCTTCGGGAGAGTTAATTGTATTTCACGATTTTACTTTAGATAGAAATACGAACGCTACTGGCGAAGTTTCAAAGTGTACTTTAAAACAATTACAATCGGTGGTAGTTTTAAACGCGCATTACATTCCTAGTTTAATAGAAGTGTTAGATGTTATAGATAAAAAATGTATTGTAAATATTGAATTAAAAGGTAAAAATACGGCTGCCGAAACCGTTCGTGTAATTCAAAAATATATACAAGAAAATAACTGGAGCTATTCACATTTTATAGTCTCTAGTTTTCAAAAACACGAATTAGAAACTATTTCAGAATTAGATAAAAATATTCCGATTGCTGTACTCACCAAAGCAAATTTAGACGAAGCTATTGAGTTTGCAAAAACTGTTGGTGCTAAAATAATACATCCCAATTTTACATTATTGTCTAAAGATAATGTAAAAAGAGTGCAGGATGAAGGTTATGTAATTAATACGTGGACCGTTAATGAGGT
>JAGPVI010000374.1 GCA_018067115.1 Bizionia sp.
TTTAGTGAGTTTATCGTAGCAGGTTACCGAGCCACCTTCGGTAATTGCTAATTTGTAATATTTCTCGGCTAATTTGGGTTCATCGTCGTACTCATAGATATATCCTTTAGCTAAGTAACCATCTACTTTAGACAGTTTTTCTAATTGATTGGCATATTTTAGAGAGGTGCTTTTACTGCCGCCAACAATGCCCGGTAATTGCATATATAATTCTACTAAAGCCCAGCGCGTATCGATGTGTGTTGGGTCTAGATCTGCCGCCGTTAAAAAGGCATTTTTTACATCTCCAATAATACCTAAGGCTCGAATTTTACTTATTGTTAGCGCTTTCATACCCAAAGCGCCACCATATTTATAATGGTAATTGGCATTATTTGGCTTTTTATTTACTAATAATTTATATTGTTCTATAGCGGTATCCCATTTTTTTTGTTGTCCGTTCGCATCACCAAATAATTCAATCGCTTTCAAATCATCAGGGTTTGCGGCGACAAAAGGAGCCAAAAGTATGGCTGCTTTTTTATATTCTTTAGCGGAATATAAATGCGTTGCATCATTGTAGGCCGTTTGTCCATAAGTAACGATCGGAAAAAAGATTATAAATAGTAAGACTCTCATATTTATTTTAAATTAGAGCTAAAATAACATTGTTATTGGTATTGTTTTTGATTTTATAACAACAATTAAAAGTGATACCTTCAAAAAAAGAGGCGTTCACTCATTATAACGCTTCGTTAGCGCATTTCTTGTTTTTTAAGAAAGCGTTTTACTATAGCTTGCCTAAAATTGATTTTTATGAACAAATATATCACACTATTAATGCTTGTACTTTTTGCTAACCTTTCTTTTTCTCAAGATAAAAACTATTCCGAATTATGGAGTGCTGTTGAAACTGAGGAATTACAAGGTTTACCAAAATCGGCTTTAAAAATAGTAGAAACTATTGAAACCAAAGCGACAGCCGATAATAACGAATCGCAACTAATTAAAGTGCTGCTTTTTAAAAGCAAATTTGCTTTAATTTTAGAGGAAGAAGCACAATTACAAGTTATAAATGGTTTTAAAACGAAAATTAAAACAAGCTCAGCGCCCACTAAAAATATATTAGAAAATGTACTCGCTAATTTGTATTGGCAGTACTTTCAAGCACATCGCTATCAGTTTTATAATCGCACAAAAACAGAAGAAAAAGTAAATGCTGACGATTTTAGAACCTGGGATTTAACAACGCTTATTGAAGATATTCAACTGCATTTTGATAATTCTTTACAGAACGAAACCCTGTTGCAAAACACTGCATTACAAGACTACAATCTTCTTTTTAATCAAAAAAAAGATTCGAAATTATACAGACCTACGTTGTTCGATTTTTTAAGTCATAATGCTTTAGATTTTTATAAAGCTTCAGATGCAGGTATTACAAAACCAGCTGAGAACTTTAAAATTGACGATTCCATTTATTTTAGTAATGCGGAAGTGTTTTCTAAGATAAACATACAATCTACCGATTCTCTTTCATCTCAATATAAGGCGTTAAAAATTTATCAGAAATTAATCCAGTTTCATTTAAATGACCCCGATAAAACAGCTTTAACCGATGTTAATATTAGCAGATTACATTATGTTCACGCTAATACCATTGTTGCCGACAAAGAGAATTTGCTAATAGAAAGTTTTAAAAAAGAAAGCGATAAAAACACAGGAACGGAAAGCGAAGCCCAATATGATTATGAAATAGCATTTTTATTATATAATGAAGGGTTGCAATATGATAGCAATACAAATCCGGACGTACGTTGGAAAACAAAAGACGCTTTAGAACTTTGTGAATTCGTTATTGAAAAACATCCAGAAACTAGCAGTGCAGAACGCTGCGCCCTGTTAAAGCAAAGAATTTTAAGTCGAAGTCTTAGCATTCAAACCGAAGCCTACGTACCCATTAATAAAAACGCTAAACTTCTAGTGCAGTATAATAATATTGAGCACTTGGATTTTTCGGCTTATAACCTTACTAAAAAGCAGACTGAGTCTTTTAAAACCCTTTATAAAACGGAAGAACAGAGAGCATTTATAAGTAAGCTTTCCGCAGATAAAAAATGGAACACTCCTTTAAAAAACGAAGGTGATTATCTGCAACATAGTATTGAAATCCTAGTACCAAAATTAGATAATGGTCACTATTTAATTGTGAGCAACAGCCCCAAAGAAAACATCTTTTCGCACGACATTATACAAGTTACAGACATTGCTTTCGTAGAATATGTAGAAAATGAATCTAAAACACTACAGTTTATTAATAGAAATAATGGCGACCCCATTACCAATGCTGAAGTGATAATCTATGATAAAAATAAAAAAGATTCTGAAATTAAAACAACAGATCAATATGGTAAAATACGACTAAAAAATAATAAACAGCGTTACATTAATTACGACATTGAAATTTCTAATAACGGTGATACAGCCTATTTTAATAACTTAATCGTAAATGGTTATTATCAAGGAAATACTCCAGAAAAAACAAGTTATAAATCGTTTTTATTTACAGATCGTAGTATTTATAGACCCGGACAACCCGTATATTTTAAAGGGATTGTTGTTAATAGTGAACGCAATAAATCTAACATTATTAGCGATTACAATGTTACTGCCACATTATTTGATGTTAACGGAAAAGAAGTGAGCCTCTTAAATTTGAAAACGAATGCCTACGGCTCGGTGGCAGGCGAATTTATCCTTCCAAACACAGGATTAACGGGGGCGTTTTCTATCCGTTTACAAGAGCAAAATGAAAAGTATGCAATAAATAGTCAAACCATTTTTAACGTTGAAGAATACAAACGTCCAAAATTTAAAACGACATTCAAGCCCATTACTGAAACCATAAAAGTAAACGATAGCGTTACCGTAAAAGGTGAAGCCTTAGCTTTTGCAGGATCTACAATTACCGATGCCAAAGTGGTCTATCGCGTTAAACGAAATATTCAATACGCACCGTGGTTTTACAGATCGCGTTATGCGTCACAACAACCGGAGCAAGAAATAGCACACGGCGAAACCACTACCAATAATAAAGGAGAATATTCCATACCTTTTAAGGCTATTCCAGATGCGCATGTCGATAAAAAAGGACTACCTATTTTTATCTATGAAATTACAGCCGATGTAACCGATATTAACGGTGAAACCCAAAGCGCAACCACTTTTATAAAAGTAGGATATCACACTATAACCGCTACGCTCTCTATTACCGAAAAGCTAGAAAAATCGAATAAAAAACATACGCTTCAATTAACGACGAAAAACTTGAATGATGAATTTGTTTCGACAACTGGAAGCTTACAAATACACAAACTACAAGCACCAGATTACGTATTAAGGCCGAGACCTTGGGAAGCGCCCGACTATCAGAATTTCACAAAAGAAGACTTTAAAACACTTTTCCCACACGAAGCGTATACAAATGAAGACCACAGTGAAAACTGGATAAAAGGAGCCTTAGTTTTAATAAAAACAGTGACTACCGACTCACTAACAGATATATCTCTAGGAAATATAAAACGATGGGATTCTGGGGCGTATATTATAACGTTTGAAACTAAAGACCCTTCCGGGATTACTGTTAAGGATGAAATAAGAACATCTATTTACGGTAATAATGATACGATTTTAGCCGATAATCAGCTTTTTAGCATTACAACCAATAAAATAGAATATGCACCTAATGACACGGCAGAAATTACTTTGGCCACGGCTGCAGAACATTTAGTTATTAGTGTAGATATCGAGAAAGATCATAAAATTATTAAATCGTACACCGTACCGCTACGTGCTAACAAAAAAACCATTAGTGTACCGGTTACAGCTGACGATTACGGCGGATTTGTTGTTCATATTAGCTATGCTGCTTTTAATAGTTTTTACAGTTCATCTCTACGCATTAATGTGCCCTATCCTAAATCTGATTTAGAGATTGAAACCCTAACTTTTAGAGATAAACTTCAGCCTGGAACTGATGAAACCTGGTCGTTTAAAATAAAAGGTACGCAGGGCGAAAAAGTATCTGCCGAGCTTTTAGCAAGTATGTACGATGCTTCCTTAGATCAATTTAAACCTCAGCAATGGCAGTTTTCACCATTATATCAGCCACACTATTTTTCGCAATCGCGACGTAATGGGTACCGCTCTTTTTCAAATTCAAATTTTAAAGTGCAACTAAATCAATCGTACAATTATTTCCCTAGTCCAATGAATTATGACAGTTTTAATTGGTTTGGCTTGCATTTTGGGAATCAATATAACAACAATTTTTTATATAGAAATAAAGGCATTGTTGTTGAAGATGCTGTTATGGCAGAATCGACACTTCAAGCTACTCCTACGGAAGAGCATTTAACTGGTAAAGTTTCTGGATTACAGATAAGCTCAAAAAGAAATGAATCAAAAAAAATTGTGCTACGTGGAAATAGTTCTATTTCACAAAATGACTCATTAGATCAAAAAACAATAGAGGAAAGACTAGAGCGTAATAACTCAGATTTCTCCAAAGTGCAGATTAGAAAAAACTTACAAGAAACGGCATTTTTCTTTCCACAGCTACAAACGGATAAAGACGGCACTATTAGTTTTAATTTTACCACGCCAGAAGCTTTAACACAATGGAAATTACAAGTATTAGCACATACCAAAACTTTAGAGAGCGCTACGAAATCTTTAGAAGCTGTAACCCAAAAAGAACTGATGGTGATTCCAAATGCGCCTCGTTTTTTACGTGAAGGAGATAGCATTACAATTAGCACAAAAATTGCAAATCTTACCAATAAAGAATTAAATGGTACGGCGGTGCTTCAGTTGTTCGATGCGGTTACTAATACTCCTATTGATGCTGCATTAAATAATAGTAATAGTAGTCGCGAGTTTTCGGTTTCCGGAAAAGGAAATACACAAACCTCTTGGCAATTAACGATTCCGAAAAACATCCAAGCCGTGACCTATAAAGTTTTAGCGCAATCTGGCAACTATAGCGATGGTGAGCAAAACGTATTACCGGTTTTAACCAATAGAATGTTAGTTACAGAAACTTTACCAATGTGGGTGAGCAGTAATGAAAGTAAGACTTTTACGCTCGAAAAATTAAAAACAACAACCTCTCCAACGTTAAAGCATCACAAATTAACCTTAGAAATCACCAGTAATCCGGCGTGGTATGCTGTGCAAGCACTACCCTATTTAATGGAGTATCCTTACGATTGTAACGAGCAGATATTTTCGCGTTATTATGCGAATGCTTTGGCACAGTCTATCGTAACGTCTACCCCTAAAATTAAAGCCGTTTTTAACCAATGGAACACTAAAGATGCTTTGCTAAGTGCACTCGAAAAAAATCTGGAATTAAAATCTATTTTAATTAAAGAAACGCCGTGGTTACGAGACGCAGAAAGTGAAACTGAACAGAAAAAACGTATCGCGCTGCTTTTCGATTTTAATACGATGACCAATAGTTTATGGAAAGCTTCACATAAATTAAAGAACAACCAAATGGACTCTGGTGCGTGGTCTTGGTTTGGGCAATACAGAGAAAACAGATTTATCACACAACATATTATTTCAGGATTCGGGCATCTTAACACCTTGGGTGTAAATACTAACGGCAATACTGAAATGATAAAGAAAGCCATCGTGTATTTAGATATTCAGTTTATAAAAGAATATAAGGACTTAACAAAATACAGTGAAAAAGTAGATTTATCGAAAGATCATTTAAGTTATAATCAGCTTCAGTATTTATATATGCGTAGTTTTTTCACAGATATAAAAATATCAAAAGAAGTGGCGGAAATTATGGCGTACTACCAATCGCAAATTAAATCCTACTGGTTACAACGCCCTATTTATGCAAAAGGAATGATGGCATTAATTTCGCATAGAAATGGTGATAAACCTACAGCAGAACGTATATTAAAATCGCTTAAAGAAACGAGTATCACTTCTAAAGAATTAGGAATGTACTGGAAAGAAAACACAAGTTCTTGGCATTGGTACGAAGCGCCAATTGAAACACAAGCCCTACTTATTGAAGCGTTTTCGGAGATTGAAGAACCTTCTGTTAGCAAAACAAAAACTATAGATAATTTAAAAATTTGGTTACTTAAAAATAAACAAACAACAAATTGGAAAACCACAAAAGCAACAACCAATGCGGTTTACGCTCTATTATTACAAGGTAGCGACTGGTTAAGTGTTACCAATAGTGTGGATGTAGAAATTGGAGGAGAACCAATTTCGCTAGAAACATTGGAAAACGTAAAAATTGAAGCAGGAACAGGATACTATAAAACCAGCTGGAATACCACTGAAATAAAACCTAAACTGGCCGATGTAACACTCACCAAAAAAGGAAAAGGCATTGCTTGGGGAAGTCTTTACTGGCAATATTTTGAAGATTTAAACGCCATAACATTTGCGGAAACTCCTTTACAATTAAAGAAAAAATTATTTAAGAAGACACAGACAGATACTGGAGAACAGCTTACAGACATTTCTAAAAACACGACACTAAATGTAGGCGATGTGATTCGTGTTCGCATTGAATTAAAAAGCGATCGCGCTATGGAATTTGTTCATTTAAAAGATATGCGCGCTTCTGGATTAGAACCGGTAAATGTATTATCGCAATACAAGTACCAAGACGGTTTAGGCTATTATGAATCTACTAAAGATGCAGCTACACATTTCTTTTTCGATTATTTACCAAAAGGTATTTATGTGTTCGAATACGATTTACGTGTAAACAATGCTGGAGAAATGAGTAATGGTATTACAACCATTCAAAGTATGTACGCGCCAGAATTCACTAGTCATAGCGAAGGTATTCGTATTAGTATCGAGGAATAATAAGAAGCTACTAATATCTTAAAACCACTAATAATTACACATACATTAAAACACAAAAAAGAGGCTTTGCAGCCTCTTTTTTATTACTTAATATTTAATCACTTTTTTATTTATCCTCTTATTTTGACGGCGGCATCGCAGGTCTTACTTCAATTTTACTTGGTAAGGTTCTAGGATTCATTTTTAATAAATCGGCTACGAGTTCACCAATATCTTCACTTTGAATTTTCCACGCATCTTCATCATTTGGCGTATGACCGTTAAAATGTGTCGCTACAGATCCTGGCATAATTGTGCTCACTTTTATTCCGTGCTGACGTAAATCTAACATTACGGCTTGCGTAAACCCGGTAACACCAAATTTACTCGCGTTGTATGCCGACCCGTTTGCAAAGAAGTTTTCTCCTGCTAAACTAGAAATGGTTAAATAATAGCCTTTTGTTTTCTTTAAAGAATTCACACTAGCTTTAATAGAATTGAAAACACCAGTTAAATTAGTATCTATTGTGTCTTGCCACTGTTCTTCGGTAATATCCTCAATGTTTCCGAAGTGCCCTATTCCCGCATTTGCAACCATAACGTCCAATTGCCCGAAAACATCTTCAACGGCGTTTACGGCTTCTTGTTGACTTTTAAGGCTTCTTACATCTGCCTGAAAACCTATTGCTTTTGCTTCAGTCTTAGAATTTGCATTTAATCTTTCGGCCGCTTCTTGAGCAGATTGTAATGTACGACTTGTAACAGCTACGTTTACCCCTTCTTGTAATAAACGTTCGGCAATACCATATCCTATTCCTTTTGTACCTCCTGTTATTAAGGCTACTTTATTTTTTAATGTTGTCATTTGTATTCTGTTTTACTCAAAATTACAAAAAAGGCAACAGATTAAAGTGTTTTAAAAGTTATGAAAATGATAAAGTTTACTGTTTTGGTTGTGGCGGATAAAGTGTAAAAACTTTACCTACAACAGCACGAAAATGAGATTCTCGTTGCTCTGGAGAACTTTTCGGATTAAAACTACTTTCTCCTTTTCCTTGCCAGAATAATCCCATTTTAGAATCGTCTACAAACTCAATTAGAAGACGCTGATTCACTTTGTTTTGCCCCATAGGAATACCAATAGATATACCACCACCAAGACCACCGTTCCCTCCGCCAAGACCTACGCCTACATTATTCCGTGGTGTTTCTTGATGTTGAGCTATTTTAAAATCAATAAGAAAATCTGGCGATTCTGAAAGTAGTAGACCTTTGTTAGTTAAGTTTGAATTAATCGCATTAATAACGCGGTTTTCATCTAATTCACTTAAACCAGATTCTATATTAGAAAAATAATTATAGGTTTTATAGTTTGAGAAGTCAGCTGTTTTCTCATAATCTGACGTCACTTGAATAGACCCACAAGATGTGAATAGAAGACAAAGTACAAGCAGTTTAATAAATTTCATAGTGTCTAATTTTTAATAAATATAATTAAAAATTTACTCCTTTTTATCTACTGATCTTGTTAATGCTGAAGAAATAATACCAGTTGGAATAGCAACGATACCCAATCCAATCATTAATATAAAGAAAGTAAATACTTTACCTCCAACAGTAATGGGGTAAACATCGCCGTAGCCCACGGTTGTTAATGTTATAATCGCCCACCACAAACTATCGAATATAGACGAAAAGTGTTCTGGCTGTGCTTCATTTTCGAAATAGTAAATTCCTACTGCCGAAAAATACATTAAAATAAGTGTGACCATTATAAAGAGAAGAATTTCTTCCTTTGCCGATTTTATGGCGGCATTAAAATGATTCATAGCTCTGTTATACCTTACTAGTTTAAGAATTCTAAACAATCTTAAAAAGCGAAGTGCTCTTAGCGAGCGTAAGTCGACTCCTAAAGCAACATAAAACGGAAGAATAGACAATAAATCTATGATACCGTAAAAGCTGAAAATAAATTTCAGCTTCTTATCGGACACATAAATTCTTAGTATATATTCAATGGAAAATACAACCACACTAAACGTCTCAAAAATTCGTAATAGAAAACGCGTGTCTGGTTCTAATTCCGGAAGCGTTTCTACAGAAAAGGTTATTACAGATAATAATATTAGGGCTTGAATAAAAAAAGCAAAAACACGACTTGAAGTGTTATCGTTTATTTCAATAATAGCCTTAATTCTTTCTTTCAAAACGGTCGGGTTGACGTTATTTATTCAACATCTCCCATAACTTATCTTTAAGCTCTGTAAGCCCTTGTTGCGCCACAGATGATATAAATAAATACGGGATTGGTAATTGTTTATCTAACTCTACTTTAAATTCAGCTTGTAATTCGTCGTCTAGCATATCGCACTTAGAAATAGCTACAATACGTTCCTTATCCAACATCTCTGGATTATAACGACGTAACTCATCTAATAAAATATCGTATTGTTTTTTAATATCTGGCGCATCAGCAGGAATTAAAAACAATAAAATAGAGTTACGCTCAATATGGCGTAAAAAGTAATATCCTAGTCCTTTACCTTCGGCGGCTCCTTCAATAATTCCAGGAATATCGGCCATTACAAATGTTTGGAAATCACGATATTTAACAATACCTAAATTTGGTTTTAGAGTTGTAAACTCGTAGTCTGCAATTTTTGGTTTGGCAGAAGTAACTACAGATAATAACGTAGATTTTCCTGCATTTGGAAAACCAACTAAACCAACATCGGCAAGCACTTTAAGTTCTAGAGTAATTTCTCTTTCTGTTAAAGGGATTCCTGGTTGCGAGTAACGTGGCGTTTGGTTGGTAGATGTTTTAAAATGCCAGTTTCCTAGACCACCTTTTCCACCTTCGGCAACAATTATTTCTTCACCTTCATCAGTGATTTCAAAAAGTATTTCGTCTGTTTCTGTATCTCTAACAACAGTTCCTAAAGGCACATCAACATAAACGTCTTCTCCATCAGCCCCACTACTTCGGCTTTTACTACCAGACTCACCGTGACCAGCACGAACTTTTCGTTTAAATTTAAGGTGTAATAATGTCCAAAGATTAGAGTTTCCACGTAAAATAACGTGTCCACCTCGACCTCCATCTCCTCCATCTGGCCCTCCTTTTGTAATGTATTTTTCACGATGTAAATGCGACGATCCTTTTCCTCCGTTTCCAGAAGTAACGTGCATTTTTACGTAATCTACAAAATTTCCTTCAGTCATTGTATTAGTTTGTATTAGGGGTATTTTAGTTTAGTATTAATTAAATTTTAGTTTAATTAATGACTTATAATTTATCTATTACCTTGCTTAAACGCTCTGTAATATCTTCAATCGATCCTATACCGTCTACACCAAAATATTTATTTTGATCTGTATAGAAATCTTTTAATACCGCTGTTTTTTTATAATATTCTTTAATTCTATTTCTTATAATCCCTTCGTCTGCATCGTCTGGTCTTCCGCTTGTTTTTCCACGTTCTAATAAACGTTTTACAAGCACTTCATCTTCTACTTCTAATGCAATCATAGCATCAATTTGAGAATCTTTATCAGACATTAAAATATCTAAAGCCTCTGCCTGTGCAGATGTTCTAGGAAATCCGTCGAAAATAAATCCTTTAGCACCGGCATTTTTTTCAACTTCGGTATTTAACATATCTATAGTTACTTGGTCTGGCACTAATTCGCCTTTATCTATAAAAGACTTCGCTAAGATACCTAAAGCCGTTTTGTTTTTTATATTAAAACGAAAAACGTCTCCCGTAGAAATATGAACGAGGTTATATTTGTCTTTTAAGTAATTTGCTTGCGTACCTTTACCTGCTCCTGGAGGGCCAAATAATACTATATTTGTCATATGTTGTGTTGTTTTTAATTGGTATATTTCGGGTAAGTTTCGTCCCAATCCGTCGTAGTCTAAACCATAGCCTACAATAAATTTATTCGGAATTTTAATGCCGATATAATGTAGTTTAAAATCTTTTTTATAGGCTTCAGGTTTGTAAAAAAGAGTTGCAATAAGTAACTGTTTTACATTTTCATTTTTAAAAATCCTGTGTATTTCATTTAGTGTATTTCCAGAATCTATTATGTCTTCTAGAATAACAACCGTACGTCCAGATAAGTCTTGCGTTAAGCCAATTAAACGCTGAATATCGTCGGAAGACTTCACACCTTCATAAGACGCTAATTT
>JAGPVI010000026.1 GCA_018067115.1 Bizionia sp.
TCTATTACCTTGATACAAAAAATTTAATAACGAGAATGTTAAAAGTAAGAGCAACATGACATTGTAGCTTGTTTCTAAAATATCTATATAAATAGCAAACTCTCCATTGGACGCTGATACCTGAACAATATCTATTAACTTATAAATAATAAAACCACTTAGCACCAGTAATACCAAGAATTGTAAAGGCAATTTTTTAATTATAGATTTTAAACTAATATATTTAAACACCTCTATTAACAAACAAAAGTAAGCTATAATATATAGTATATTACAGATAAAATACATCGCTACAGAAAGCTTGTTATAATCGATAAAATGTAAAATATCCCCCAAAGAGTACAGAACTAAAAACAGCATAAACCAATTAGACCTCTCCTTGATCCTTAAAAAATAAGAAATGGCTATAACAGGCACAAGCGCGAGCTTTAAAACAAAAGAAAACGTTTCTAATTTAAAAAGCTGTAAAATGGTGTATACTAAAATTACCGTAAATGCGGCTTTAAAAATAAGCTTGTTATGGTTCATAATTAATAAATAGCTAAAGATTAATTTACTATTTAGGTTCGTTAGGTGGTAAATTAGGATGGCGAATCTACAACTATCAAATGATTTGAAAAAGATAAATCCCTTAAAATACTAATTTAGAGGGCATCAAATCCACAATTACTAATTTCGGAATAACAAAAATTGCATTTTTTTCATCTTCAGTTTTCTTCAGTCTTCTTCACACCTTCTATATATACCTACGTTCTTTAAAGAGGAAGTTTGACATAGAAGAAATCTAAAAATTTTCAAAATGAACATAAAAACGGAAGACTATAAATGAAGAGTTATACACCCAAATTTAGCCTAGTGTCCTTTAAGCACTTACTAAAGCATCTGTTTTTTTGGGACTACTACTATAGCATGATAATAAAAACAAGAAAATGCCAGAATGTAAAGCCCCCCTGCAATTACACTAGGTAAAAAATCCCCAGATATATAGTAAGAGTCGATAACAATAATTTCTGATAAAAACAGAAAAAGACAACCAATAAAAAGAAAGAAAGTTTTCCGGTTAACCTTGTCTAATAAGCTGAGTAACGATGCCGATAAAAGTAACAACAACGTTACATTATAAGCACCTTCCATAACCTGAATTAAAATATAATCTCTCCCCGAGAAACCAACTGGATCAATAATAACCACTAACTTATACATTAAATAGATGCTTAGAAGCGCTAGTACAGATAATTGAATGGGGAAATTTTTTATAACATTATTAATCCGCGTTTGCCTGTAAATATATCCTAAAAGAAAAATATAAGCTACAATATATAGTGTGTTACAGACATAAAACATTGTAAGAGACTCGGCGCCCCTAGAAACAAAATGCAGAAAATTTGCAAACGTGTAACATGCTAAAAACAAAACAAACAAAGACGATTTCTTCTTATTCTTATACAAGTAAAGTCCTAAAATTATTGGTGCAAGAATTAACTGAGCATAATAAGAAACCTCCTCATAGTCCAAAACTCGAGCAAAAAAATATAGGGCTATAACTAGAGTAGCTACAACTAAAGTGATATAATTATTCTTCATTGATGGAATTAGATTCGGGGTAAAATTTAATATTCCGAGTACGTTTTATTAACGGTGTTAATCAAAACTACGAAGATCAAATCAATTTCTTCACTTTTTTACTCATAAATCATTCCTAAAAACTCTAACTCCGAGATAATTGGCACTCCTAACTTATCAGCTTTATCCTTTTTACTAGGCCCCATTTTATCGCCGGCAACAACAAAGTCGGTTTTTGAAGAAATAGAAGACACGTTTTTACCGCCATTATCTTCTATTAATTTTTTAAGTTCAGTTCGAGACACTTCTACAAAGACACCAGAAACAACAAAAGCCTTACCGTCTAGTTTATTAGTTTGATTGGCTAGTTTTTCGGCAGAAATCTCCAATTGAATACCATGAGACCGTAATTTCTCTATAGTAATATTATTTTCTTCCGACGCAAAAAAAGCAACCACACTCTCGGCAATTTTCACTCCAATTTCATCGACTTTTTCCAAATCTTCCTTAGAGGCTAAAGCGATAGCACAAATATTTTTATAGTGTTTTGCTAATTTCTTAGCTACCGTTTCACCAACGAAACGAATGCCTATAGCAAATAAAACACGCTCGAAGGGAATTGCTTTTGATGCCAAAATACCTTGAATTAAGTTATCGGCACTTTTTTCGGCCATACGCTCCAAAGGCAACACCTCTTCTTTTCTCAAGGTGTATAAATCTGAATAATTTGTAATTAACCCTTCGTTAACAAGTAACGCTACTGTTTCACCACCAAGACCTTCTATATCCATAGCCTTTCTTGATATAAAGTGCTGAATTCGCCCTACAACCTGTGGTGTACACCCATTGTAATTAGGACAGTAATGTTTTGCTTCTCCTTCAATTCGCACCAATAGCGTTTCGCAAACCGGACAGTTTTTAATGTATTCCGTTGGTTCTGAATTTTCTGGTCGCTGAGTTAAATCGACAGCTATAATTTTAGGAATAATCTCGCCTCCTTTTTCTACAAACACCTCATCTCCTACTCTAATATCTAACTTTTCAATTTGATCGGCATTGTGCAACGACGCTCTTTTAACCGTGGTTCCAGCCAATTCTACGGGTTCTAAGTTAGCAACTGGCGTGATTGCTCCCGTTCTCCCCACTTGATAGGTAATCTCGTTTAATCGCGTAGAAACCTGCTCTGCTTTAAACTTATAAGCAATTGCCCAACGTGGGGCTTTCGCAGTATAGCCTAACTCGTCTTGCTGGTGTAAATTATTCACTTTTACAACCACACCATCCGTTTCGTATGGTAAGTTATGGCGTGCGGTATCCCAATACTTGATAAATTCGAAAACACCCGCGATAGAATCAACCAACTTTGAAACTTCGGGTACTTTAAAGCCCATGGCCCTAGCTTTCTCCAAACTCTCAAATTGAGTTGTTATACCTAAATTCTCTCCTGTAATATTATATAGCAAGCACTCTAAAGGGCGTTTTGCAACTTCTGCACTATCCTGAAGTTTTAGGCTTCCAGAGGCTGTGTTTCTTGGGTTTCTGTACGGCTCTTCGTCATTTGCTAGACGTTCTTCATTCATTTTCAAGAACCCTTCAATCGGTAAAACAATTTCTCCACGAATATCGAATTTTGGTGGGTAGCTGCCTTTTAATTGTAAGGGCACCGATTTAATTGTTTTTATATTGGTTGTTACATCATCTCCCTGAAAACCGTCTCCACGGGTAACAGCACGAACCAATGTTCCGTTTTCGTATGTAATACTTATAGAAGCGCCGTCGTATTTTAGCTCGCAAGTGTACTTGATATCGCCATCGACCATTTTTCTAATACGGGTTTCCCAATCTTGTAAGTCTTCCAAAGAATAAGAATTATCTAAAGAGTACATTCTGTGATTGTGTACAACCGTATTAAAGTTTTTTGTGATTTGACCACCCACGCGATGGGTTGGCGAATTCACATCGTCAAACTCAGGGTGTTTTGCTTCTAAATCTTGGAGTTCTTTTAATTTAATATCAA
>JAGPVI010000032.1 GCA_018067115.1 Bizionia sp.
CCAATAGCATATTGGTCTAGGAGCTGTGGTTTAATATACTTTCCGCTTGGTGCCCAAACATCGAGTGGGGTAGGTGATGATGTATTAGACAGCAAATGTAAATACTGACTCATATTATTATAGCTCGCTTTAACCGATGATGTCGCGTTAAGTTGATAAGATAAAGCCATACGAGGTTCTAAATTTGTAAAAGATTTTATTGCACGACCTCGGCTATAAGATTCGGTGCCAATGGCGTCTGCTTCTTGATATATCTGGAAATTAGGATTAAATATTACGGGTTTATCATTTTTATAAATGTTAAGCTCTTGCTGTCCTAGTCTTAAAAAGGAACTGAATCGTAGACCATAAGAGGCCGTCAGTTTTTCGGAAATTTTATGCTCGGCATCGATATACACGGCATTTTCGAAAGCGTATTTTTTAATAAGATCTTGTGCATTGATCCCCGACTCTGGCGAAGTAGGTTTAATTTCTCCTGGGTTAAAAGTATAATACATGCTATTTATACCATACTGAAGTTTTAAAGTATTACTGATATAATGTTTTAAATCGTATTTAAAATTAAAATTAGAAATTCCTGAGTTCCATTTGAAGCCTACAAAATTTAAATTTAGTCCGTAGTAATAGTCCGAATAGATTAACGACATATTACTAAAAAGTTGATCTGAAAATAGGTGGTTCCATCTAAAATTTATTACGCTATTACCATAAGTGTTTTCGAAACTATCTGAAATATTGAAAACATCACGCCCGAAATATCCTGATAAATAAATATTATTTTTGCTATTTAGCTTATAGCTTAATTTGGTGTTTAAATCGTAGAAGTAGGCGGTGTTATCGACATCGAATAGGGGGAGAAATAAATGCGCATAGGAGCTTCTTGCACCCAAAAGAAAAGATCCTTTTTCCTTTTTAATAGGGCCTTCAACTAATAATCTACTTGAAACTAAACCTATACCACCGTTTGCTTGAAACGATTTATTGTTGCCCTCTTTTTGATAGATATCTAACACAGAAGACACACGGCCACCATAGCGAGCTGGGATACCACCTTTATATAATTTTAAATCCTTAATAGCATCAGGATTAAAAACTGAAAAGAATCCAAATAGGTGGGACGAATTAAAAACAGTAGCTTCATCGAGAAGAATTAAGTTTTGATCGGCAGCACCACCACGAACATTAAATCCAGAAGCACCCTCACCAGCACTAGTTACACCGGGCAATAATGTAATAGCCTTAATGACGTCTGCCTCACCCAGCACAACAGGAATTTGTTTTATCGTTGAGGAACCTAAGGCATTTACACTCATTTGTGGACTTTTTAGACTTAACTTTTCAACGTTTTCCGTAATTATTACTTCGTCTAAACTTTCTAAAGACTCCTTTAATGTGAAGGTTTTTGAAATGTTTTGGTTTAGGTTTATAATTTCGGTTTCTTCTATAAACCCTAAGTAACTTATCACTATTTTATATTCACCTTGAGGCATTGTAATAGAGAAAAACCCGTATTCATTAGATATAGTTCCAGCACTTTGATCTGGAAAAATAATATTAACCCCAATAAGGGTTTCGTTACTTTTTTCTTCCAAAACAGACCCACTTAATGTGAATTTTTCTTGAGCATAAAGCTGAACAGAGAAGCAAGAAATGCAAAGAATAAGAAGCGTTTTTATCACGAAATTGATTGTTTTTTATGAGTATTAAAAATAATGAAAAAGCAGTGAAATTATTATTATTTCTAAGCATTCTTCAATTTAATTAAAGAGAATCTTAAGTTGAGTCACTTTAGATGAGTTCTAAGTTTTACATATTCCGAAAACAGATAATTAAATATATTTCTTCTAGCTCTCTAAAAAAGGTTAAGATAAAGTATAATTAGGGAACCTTGTTATCTATCATATCTGTCGTTTAATAAGACCTCCAAGATACACTTGAATGGACATCTTTTATTGATTTTTAAATCTAGGATTTATATAAAAGCGACTCTTTTTAGATTAACTATAACAATTAATTAAGCACAAAAAAAAGCACCCAATAGGGTGCTTTTATATATAATATGGTGTACTGTTTATTAAATACTATCGATAATAGTATTTAAAGTTGTACTTGGTCGCATTGCGTTAACTATTAATTCTTCAGTTGGCATATAGTAACCGCCTAAATCTAAGGCCTTACCTTGAATATCGTTTAATTCACTTACAATTTTAGATTCGTTAGCTTTTAATTCTTTAGCTACAGACTCAAATTGTGCTTTTAAATCTGCATCTTTAGTTTGGTTTGCTAAAGTTTCTGCCCAGTACATTGCTAAATAAAAGTGACTACCACGGTTATCTAGTTCTCCAGTTTTACGGCTAGGTCCTTTCATATTTTCTAGAAGCTTTTCGGTTGCATCATCTAAAGCATCACCTAAAATTTTAGCTTTAGGGTTTTTGTTTACTTCACTAAAATGCTCTAATGAAACAGCAAGAGCTAAAAACTCTCCTAAAGAATCCCAACGTAAGTGGTCTTCTTCTACAAATTGCTGAACATGTTTGGGAGCAGATCCACCAGCACCTGTTTCAAACAATCCACCGCCATTCATTAATGGTACAATAGATAACATTTTTGCACTCGTTCCAACTTCTAAGATTGGAAATAAATCTGTTAAATAATCTCTTAATACGTTCCCCGAAACTGAAATAGTATCTTCACCTTTCTTTAGGCGTGCTAATGTAAATTTAGTCGCTTCAATAGGAGATAGAATTCTAAGATCTAAACCAGTGGTATCGTAATCTTTTAAGTATGTATTTACTTTTTTAATTAATTCAGCATCGTGTGCTCTGTTTTCATCTAACCAGAATACAGCAGGTGTTTCTGATGCTCTTGCACGTGTAACGGCTAATTTTACCCAGTCTTGAATAGGTGCATCTTTAACTTGACACATTCTCCAAATATCGCCAGCTTCAACAGTATGCTCTATTAACGTTTTCCCTTCAGCATTTACAACACGAACAACACCGTCTGCAGACATTTCAAATGTTTTATCATGAGAACCATATTCTTCCGCTTTTTGTGCCATTAACCCAACATTAGGAACTGTTCCCATTGTAGTAGGATCGAAAGCACCGTGCTCTTTACAGAACTCTATAGTGGCAGTATAAATACCTGCGTAGCTACTGTCTGGAATTACGGCTTTTGTATCTTGAGCTTTTCCTTCAGCATTCCACATCTGTCCCGAATTACGAATCATTGCCGGCATAGAAGCATCAATAATAATATCGCTAGGTACATGTAAATTGGTAATGCCTTTATCGCTATTTACCATCGCTAAAGCAGGACGAGCAGCAAATTCTGCATCGATATCTTTAAGAATTTCTTCTTTTTTATCTTGAGGTAATTCTTCTAGATTAGAAATTAAATCTCCAAAGCCGTTGTTTACATCAACACCAATTTTTTCAAAAGTTTGGGCGTGTTTAGCAAATACGTCTTTAAAAAATACGCGTACTGCATGACCAAAGATAATAGGATCACTAATTTTCATCATCGTAGCTTTCATATGTAATGAAAACAATACATTTTTATCTTTAGCATCTTTAATTTGCTCTTCTAAAAACGTTAACAATGCTTTTTTACTTAAAACTGTAGCATCAATAATTTCACCTTTCAACAAAGCTAAACCACTTTTTAAAACAGTTGTTTTTCCAGCAGCATTTGTATGCTCTATTTTTATAGTTGTTGGTTCGCTTAATGTTAATGACTTTTCGTTGTGTGCAAAATCTCCAGAACTCATTGTTGCTACGTGCGACTGTGAGTTTTTAGACCAAGCACCCATAGAATGAGGATTGTTTTTCGCGTAGTTTTTTACGGCTTTAGGAGCACGACGATCACTGTTTCCTTCTCTTAAAACAGGATTTACTGCACTACCTTTTATTTTATCGTAACGCGATTGTATGTTTTTTTCTTCATCGGTTGTAGCTTCTTCAGGGTAACTAGGAATAGCAAAACCTTGAGATTGTAATTCTTTAATAGCGGCATTTAATTGCGGCACAGAAGCACTAATGTTTGGTAACTTTATAATATTAGCTTCAGGTTGCTTTGCTAACTCCCCTAACATCGCCAAGTCGTCTGAAACACGTTGGTTATCTTTTAAAAAATCTGGAAACACAGCTAAAATTCTTGCTGCTAAAGAAATATCTTTGGTTTCGATGTTTATTCCTGAAGAGGCAACAAAAGACTTTACTATTGGTAGAAAAGAACGAGTTGCTAAAGCTGGAGCTTCATCTGTTTTAGTGTAAATAATTTTTGGTGCTTGTGACATAATTTAGTGTATGCTTTATTTTAGAATTAAGAGTTGCGAATATACGAAATTCTTATAGCTTTTTAAAGCCTTAAACAAAGTGGTTTTTAGAATTAATAACCTTGTTATTTTATAGGTTATAAATTATAAAATTCTTAAAAACTCTATGTTTTATTATGTAATTATCACCTTATAATCAGTTAATAGGCCTAAAGCATTTTCCTTAGAAAATTTAGCGCCCTTAATCTTATTGTATTCTGGAGAAATAGTAAGGTTTTTAGCCGATGAGAAGTCTGCTTTTTCTAAATTGGTAGTATTAAATATGGCTTGGTTTAAATTGCAATTGGCTAAAGTAGCCCCAGATAAATCAGCATTTGTAAAATCTGTTTTTTCTAGATTGCAATCGGTAAACACAGTGTTTTTAAGTTTTATGCCATAAAAAGATGCTAAATTTAAATTACAAGCTTTAAAAGTCATTTCTAATAAAAAAGGATTGCAGGCGTTAAAAGGGGTTCCTAAAAGTTTACAATTACTAAATAGTACAGCTTTAAAAGCTGTGTCGTTAATTTTGGCCGAACTAAAATTACAATCTATAAATTGACAGTCTAAGAAAGAGGTCGATGTTAAATAAGCAGACGTAAAATCGCAATCTACAAATGTACAAGTATCGAATTCTGTGTTTTGTAACTCTGGGGTAGAAAAGGTTATTTTTTTATAAGAGGCATCGGTAATATATGGCGTGTTCATTACGTTTTTGTTTAAGAGCATTATATAATTGGAGGGTAAAAGTACTTAATATATAAGGCATATAATATGTAATAAACTTAAATAAAATACAAAAGCCATAACACGATAGATTAAACTATAGCTGCTATGGCTTTTTTTGAGAGAACGCCTCGTGATCTATTTAGTTTTACCTAAAGGAATCCAAAACCTAAGTTTTGCATTGTTTCAATTCAAGAATTGTTAACTCAATGATACATCAGGTAACTTTCAAAATGTATTGTCATGTTACATAAATGTACCCATTAATTGTTTTTTAAACGCAAACACCTTCACCTCGTTTTAATATAGGTAGTATTGTACGTTTTGCTAATTAGTA
>JAGPVI010000039.1 GCA_018067115.1 Bizionia sp.
CGATAACAAGAATCATTAAAACTCCAATTATAATAGACAGTTGTTGCTGAAAACCAAACAGGTTTAAACTTTTTCCAACCAGTCCAAAAATGAATCCTAAAACAGCATATGTTAATAAGCGTCCTGCATGGTAACTAAACAACTGAAGCACTCTCTTGGTTTTATTTTTTCGATCTATTGGCAACAAAAACGCAATAGGTCCGCACATTCCCACACAGTGGAAACTTCCTAATAAACCAAAAATAAGTGCAGATAGTAACATAGGGTTTTAATAAGTAAATGATTTTTTATACATATACGGTTTACCGTCGTACTGCCAATCTATAATTATATTCCAGCGGCCATCAATTAAATTAATACCAGGAATAAGTACGTAAGACTCTTCGAGTACTAGTGGTAAACTAAAATCTAGTTTTTCGTTAGACGGACGATAAAGAAACACGGTACCTTTTATTTTTGAAGCCTCAAAAGTTGTAGGAAATTTTAATTTTAAACCATGGTCTAAAATTTCAAAATCAATTTTCTCGTCTAAATTATTCGTGTTTGTTTCGGCATCAATTTCATTTTGATACAACATTTCTTTGGCATAATACTCTTCGGTAACCAAATCGAAACTAAATTTTTTATCGGTACTCATTGTAATGACCAGGTATAAAATAAACCCCATAAACAATAGCATTGCAACGACAAGACCTTTTCCCCAATTCCATTTCATAATTTTTAATGCTTGCTGAAAAATGCTTTTTTCTTTAGGCATTCCAGCGAGTTTCTTATTAAATACGTTTATACTAATTACCGTTTACTCTTCCGCTTAAAGCTAAATTATAAACAGATTTATTTATAGCTTCGAGGCCCCATAAAAGTCGTTGTTGTGGTTTCTATTAATTGGTCGCCACTATACACGCCTATTTCTATACGGTCTTTATCGCCACTTAGTCCGCTAGAATTTATTTCTACAAACAACGTTCCTTTTGCCAGATCTTGCTCCGGGACTGTAAAACCAGAATGCGATACGAGTTTTACTGTTCCCTTATGAGATAATAATTCGAACCTTACGTTGTCGATATCTTTTATGGTTTTATTCACCAATTTAAAAGTGTATACATTACTAATAATATTACCGTCTTTGTGCTCGTATAACTGCCCTGGTAATCTTAAAATGGTTGCTTCGACATCATTTCTTAAAAATAACATACCGATAAGTACAGCGATTAAAATTCCCATAACAGCGGTATACCCTTTTAATCTAGGTGTAAATTTAAAAGGCTCTTTCTTTTCAATATTATCTTCACTGGTATAACGAATAAGCCCTTTTGGTAAGTTTACAGACTCCATCATGTGGTCGCAAGCATCTATACAGGCGGTACAATTAATACATTCTAATTGTGTACCATTACGAATATCGATTCCGGTAGGGCACACGTGTACACATTGAAAACAGTCTATACAATCGCCTTTACCGGTGCTTTCTCTGTCTTCATTCTTTTTAAATTTTGCACGGCCTTCTTCTTTTTCACCACGCTTATGGTCGTAAGCAACAATTATAGATTTATTATCTAACAACACGCCTTGTAAACGACCGTAGGGACAAGCTATTATACATACTTGCTCTCTAAACCAAGCGAATATAAAATAGAAAACTCCTGTAAAAATAAGTAAAGATATTAGTGTGCTTGTGTGTACAAATGGCCCATCTGTGATGTAGCGAATAAGCTCATCGCTGCCTATTAAATAAGCTAAAAACACATTGGCGATTAGAAAAGAAATGATAAAGAATATAATCCACTTTAATACGCGTTTTTTAATTTTCTCTGCATTCCAGGGCATTTTTTTTAATCGGATTTGTTTTCCTCTATCCCCATCGATCCAGTATTCTATACGACGGAATACCATTTCCATAAAAATCGTTTGCGGACAAATCCAGCCACAGAATATACGCCCAAAAGCAACGGTAAAAATGATGATAAATACAACCCCGATAATCATCATAATAACAAACAGATGAAGATCTTGTGGCCAAAACGGATTACCGAAAATATTAAAACGGCGCTCCAATACATTAAACATTAAAAACTGATTACCATTAATTTTAATAAACGGCGCCAGCACTAAAAACGCTAGCAACACATAGCTTACATACTTACGGTAATCGTACCATTTCCCCGAAGGCTTTTTTGGGAAAACCCAAGCTCTTTTTCCATCTTCATTTAAAGTCCCTATTGAATCACGAAAATTTTCCTGCCCTTGCTCTGCCATCTTTACTTGAATTATTCTGGTGTTACTCTAGTGTTCTGTTAATACTAAAAATACGGTATCGTTATAAGCTTGTATTGAATAAGCTTCTTCTAAAGGTATAATAAACGTATCGAACATTGCTAAACGATAACTTTTACCCTCCATATTAAAATCGATTTCGCCCTTTACTACAAAAATCTTTGTTTTAGAAATGGCAATGCGCTCTGGTAAAACAACTGCTCGTTTTAAACTAATAGCATTTAGTTTAGAGCGCTCTGTAGTGAATAGATTTTTAAAAACTATTTGCTCTGAGTGCTCTAATCCTTGTGCTATATTATTAAACATATTCATAGTAAATGGAGTTTATTACTCGTTTACTCCTGAAACTTCCATTTCTGTTTGTGCTTCGTCGGTATTTTCTAACTCTTTAGTTGTAGATGGTACTACTTTAGGCGCATTTTCGTCTTGCCAAATATCGCCTTCTGCTGCTTTAGGTTCTGCTGGCATTGTACCGCCAAGACCAATTACATAACTTGAAACTTGAGCAATTTCTAATGGCTTTAATTCTGATTTCCAAGGAATCATACCTTTACCGGCACGACCACCTTCAGAAATAGTTTTAAATACATTTTTAACCCCTCCTCCTAGAATCCAATGCGCATCGGTTAAGTTAGGTCCAATACCACCACCACCATCAGACTTATGACAAGCGATACAATTGGTTTCGTAGATTTTTTTTCCTGCAGATAAATCGGACGCCTCGGTTAATAATATTACCGTGTTTACATCGACTAAATCCTTCGCCGTTTTTTTCCATTCTGCAATTTCAATTTTAGCTTCGGCAACAGCCATTTCGTACTCTTCATCTTGACTGTAATCATTTAAAACTTCAAAACGCACCATATAAACAATGGCAAAAATAATTGTAGCATAGAAACTATACACCCACCAAGGCGGTAAATTATTATCCAACTCGCGGATTCCATCGTAATCGTGATCTAGAATAATTTCTTTCTCTTCTTCGATAGCTTTACTACCTAGCATTTTCTTGTACGTCTCTCTAAACCACTTAAACTGGTTTTCTTTTCTGTGCGCGTCTTTTGCTAAATAACTTAGTTGTTGCTCTGGTTTTAGTGTTTTAAATAAAATAACACGCAAAGCTTCGATACAAATTTCGAAAGCCATACCAAACAGCAATACGGTACCAATAATTATCCAGTAAATGGGCTCTGAAAGCATTGCCCATTGCTTATCTGTTTCGTAAACCCACTCCATTAAAATTATAGAAATAATTAATAATAGGA
>JAGPVI010000172.1 GCA_018067115.1 Bizionia sp.
CAGATGAAGCTGTTGTAAAGGCCGAAATTCAATCTATTTTAGGCGATAAAATTAGCATTAAAAATAGAGCGCAGCTTAACGATGCGCTTTATAAAATGCTAAATACCGAAAATCTAGTCGTGTATTTAATATTTACATTAGTATTAATTATCGCACTGTTTAATGTTATTGGCTCTATAATTATGATGATTTTAGATAAAAAAGCAACTTTAAACACCTTATTTAACTTAGGCGCAACTGTGAAAGATATTCGTCGGATTTTCTTTTTACAAGGCACACTTATGACCCTGGTTGGTGGTGCTATTGGCTTAGGTATTGGCCTTTTAGTAATAGTATTACAGAGTCAGTTTTCGTTAATTATGCTCACCCCATCATTACCCTACCCTGTAGATATTAGGTTAGAAAATGTAATTATAGTATTTACAACTATTACGGTCTTGGGTATTATGGCTTCTAAAATAGCCTCGGTTCGTATCTCTAAAAAATTAGTGCGTACAAGTTAATTTCTCCCTGCAAAGCTTCAGAATTTAGTGATTAGTTTTATTGATTTGAGAAGTACTAATTAGTTTATAAATTAAAAAGCAAAATAAAGCAGACCAGGAAATAACACTAGTCCACCCAATAATTTGACCTAAAAGCGTCTGGGTTGTATTTAATATATACACTCCTAATCCTATTAACAAAAGAGGCCCAATAAGCCCCCATATACGTTTCAGCTTATTTATCATGTAAGAATTTTATACTGTAAATTGATAATCAGAAAATTCATTTAAAACCTCATCTAAGGCATTAAATACATCTTTAGCATCATCGCTAGTTACCATTTTAGTACGGTATTCTTTAAAATGCGGAATCCCTTTAAAGTAATTGGTATAATGTCTCCTTGTTTCTAGGACTCCTAAGGTTTCACCTTTCCAATCTATAGCCATTTGTAAGTGACGTTTAGCAGCCTCTACGCGCTCGGCAATAGAAATTGGTGCTAAGTGCTCTCCTGTATTAAAATAGTGCTTTACTTGCTTAAAAAACCAAGGGTTTCCTATGCTTGCGCGTCCTATCATGCATCCATCTAAACCAAATTCATCGCGCATTTTCATAGCGAGTTCTGGTGTGGTAACATCTCCATTTCCAAAAATAGGAATATGCATTCTAGGGTTGTTTTTAACCTCAGCAATGGGTGCCCAGTTAGCATCTCCTTTATACATTTGTGCTCGTGTTCTACCGTGAATAGCAATTGCCTTACACCCTACATCTTGTAAGCGCTCGGCAACCTCAAGAATACGTATAGAGTCGTGATCCCATCCCAAACGTGTTTTTACGGTAATGGGAATATTGGTGCGTTTTACCATTTCGGCAGTTAACTGCTCCATTAAACAAATATCTTTTAAGATACCCGCTCCTGCGCCTTTAGAAACAACCTTTTTAACGGGACAACCAAAGTTAATATCTATAATATCGGGTTGCGATTTTTCGACGATATCTATAGTTTGAAGCATACTCTCTAAATTGGCTCCAAAAATTTGAATGCCAACCGGCCGCTCTTTTTCGTATATATCTAATTTCATGACGCTTTTTGCAGCATCACGAATTAATCCTTCACTCGAAATAAATTCGGTATACACCACATCGGCGCCTTGCTCTTTACATAATGCTCTAAACGGCGGATCGCTAACGTCTTCCATCGGTGCTAAAAGCAGTGGGAAGTTAGGAAGTTCTATATTACCTATTTTTACCAAGTTCTTTGTTTTTGTGCAAAATTACATCTTTTTATGCAAACGCATCATTCACAGCACTATTATTGTATACCCAAAACCTAATTTACTATATTTTAAGCGCTTTGCTTTAGGCGTTTACAGCTATATAAATACTATTATTTTGAAATCACAAATGTTTTTAGCCATAAAAAAACCGTTAGAATAGTGTGTATTCTAACGGTTGTTTATATTATTTCGATGAAAAAGTATTAGTCTTATCGCTTACTTTTCTAACCTCTCTTTTTCGTTATGCTCTTTCGTTCGTGCATTGGTATTTAATGTAGTATTACCAAACGCATAGCTAAAACCTAATTTTATATAGCGATTATCGACCTGAATAATACTTCTATTGTTCTGGTTATTAAACTTAAATGTCGCATCATAATCGTTTAAATTAAAAAGATCTGATACCGCTAAAGACACTGTTCCTTTATTTTTTAGAATCGTTTTTTTAATTGATAAATCGGAAGATAATATGTTTTCAGAAATCCTGAACCCCTGCAAATTACGACCTACAAAAATAAAAGAGAGGTTAGCATTTAAACTGCGGTCTTTTAAAAATGTTATATCGTTACTTAAGGCACTATAAGTAGACCAATGATCTAACTTCACCTCGTTATTTTGTATGGTTGATTCGTTTTTAACATTATAAACAGAGGCTACAAAATATAGAAACCAGCGTTCGGTAGCATTAAAATACGTCACGAAATCGAAACCAAGCTCACTAGTGTTATCGATATTAACAGGAGTATAAACAATAATATTATCTGCGTTATTTTGAATTGGGAGCTCGTAGAAACTATCTTTTGTTTTTTTGTAATAGGCTTCAAAAGTATAATTAGTAGCTATGGTTGTACCTAATACAAAGTGATTGGTAAATGCCGGCAGCAAACTAGGGTTTCCTGAGACGATAGTATTTTCGTTTAAAAAGAAATTAAACGGGTTTAGGGTTTGATAGCTTGGGCGCTCTACACTGCGTTTAAAATTCGAGTATATACTAAGCTTGTCTGACACTTCAAGGCTTAAATTTGCGGTTGGAAACAATTTAAAATAGTCTTGTGTTGCAACGACATCCGATGTTGTAGAATGTCCATCAATTAACGTATGCTCCGCTCGTAACCCTCCAGAAAAACTCCAGTTATCCCAACCGGTATCAAAACTTACGTAACCAGAACTTATGGACTCATCATAATGATATGTATCAAAATAAGCACTAGATGGATCAACAGCGTTGTTTTCCGGGTTTACACTAATTTGATATACATCGCTATCTGTATTGGTACTCGATATTTTTACACCAGATGAAAACGTTGAGCGCTCTGTAATGGGTAAATTAAAATCAAGTTTCGAAATAAAGATAGTTGTTTTCTGACTATTATCGGTTGTAAAGGCCGTTTGGAAATTAGGGGGTATGTTAGGGTCATTAACATCATTAATATTGTAGTAATTACTGCGAACGTTTTGAGATCTGTTGTAATCGTATTTAGTGTAATGGGTGTTAAGTTTTAGTGTTGAAGTATTATCGAACGTATGTAAATAATCTAAATCTAAAGACACATTTTCTTTTTTTCCATCTGAAATAATTCCAGAACTATAGTTAAAAAGCGCTTCGTTATTTGCATCTGTAATTAAAGCATCGCTATACACTCTATTATCGTAAATAGGATTAAATAATAAAATGGACGAAAATCGCAATTCATTATTATCATCAATGGCATAATCCATATTAAAATTAACATTGTGAATTTTAGAATATTCATCTCTATCTAATTCCGTTTTCCAAACCTCATCTATTGCATCGCCATCATAATAATTTATAGTTTCAAAATTATAGCGGTCTTTTTTAGAATCGGTGTAACTATAATTCACATTAAAATCGAAATTATTCTTTTTATAAAACTGATTTAATCCGGCATTAAACCGTGGGTAAACACCTTGTGTATAATTTGTAAAATATTTACCTCGGTAACCTGTTGCTAAATTTTTAGTCATTATAATATTAATAACAGCACCACTTTCTGCATCATATTTTGCTGGTGGATTCGTTATTACTTCAATTTCCTTAATATTATTAGCCGTCGAACTCTCTAAGAGTTGAATCACTTCGGCAATAGATAAATGCACTTTTTTATCATTAATATAGACCGTTGGCGTACTGTTTTTTACAGAAATAGAGTTGTCTAGAATTAATACACCGGGTGTGCTTTTTAATGCACTTAAAACAGAACCTTCACTTAACGATGAGTTTTCTATATTAAAAATCAGTCTATCTACCTCCTTTTTTAATGTGGGTTTACGGTTGGTAATAACAACTTCCGATAACGTTTCAGAATCTTGTTCTAAAATTATAGTGCTTAACGTTTGCGAATGAGATACCATCACGTTTTGTTCGTAAGATTTATAGCCTAAAAAAGAGACTTTTAAATAGTAAGAGTCTTGTTTTAATTTATCAAGTTTAAACTCACCATTTTCTAACGAACTCACACCAGTTACTAGTGTGGAGTCTGCCGTCATTAAAATAATATTGGCGTAGGCTATAGGCTGGTTAAGCTCATCTGCGATTTTTCCCGAAATACTAAAATCGGCTTGGGCTAGAACATTTACGGAGGCAAACAAAATAGCGATATTGATTAATTGCTTCAAAAAATATAATTTTAAATTAAGGCAATATACCAATGTTTTTGGAATATTTATTACGGGAAAAGCCGTAATTTTAGAAGACTACAATAGAATAAAGAAAATAAAGAAAAGCATAATAAATACTTTATATTTGCAACCATCACTGTTTAGTGAATATTTTAGATTATGAAGAACATTAGAAATTTTTGTATTATAGCTCATATTGATCACGGAAAAAGTACACTTGCCGATCGTTTACTAGACGCAACAGGCTCTGTAACTGCTCGAGAACAACAAGCGCAACTTCTCGATACAATGGATTTGGAGCGCGAACGTGGTATTACCATTAAGTCGCATGCCATCCAAATGGATTATACATTTGAAGGTGAAAAATATATTTTAAACTTAATTGACACACCTGGTCACGTCGATTTCTCTTACGAAGTGTCGCGATCTATTGCTGCTTGCGAAGGTGCTTTATTAATTGTAGATGCTGCACAAAGTATTCAAGCACAAACGATATCAAATTTATATTTGGCTCTAGAAAACGACTTAGAAATAATTCCTATCCTAAATAAAGTCGATTTACCAAGTGCAAACCCAGAAGAGGTGACAGACGACATTGTAGAGCTTTTAGGTTGCGATCCAAGTGAAGTTATTCATGCTAGTGGAAAAACTGGTTTTGGTGTTGAAAATATTTTAGAAGCAATTATTAACCGTATTCCTGCTCCAAAAGGAGATCCAGATGCGCCTTTACAAGCGTTAATTTTCGATTCAGTTTACAATACATTTAGAGGTATTGAAACCTATTTTAGAGTGTTTAATGGTGAAATTAAAAAAGGACAAAAAATTAAATTTGTCGCTACAGATAATGAGTATTATGCAGACGAAGTAGGGACTTTAAAACTAACTCAAGTTGCAAAACAAAGTGTAAAAACTGGTGATGTTGGTTATTTAATTACAGGAATTAAAGCCGCAAAAGAAGTTAAGGTTGGAGATACTATTACAGATTTTGCTAATCCTACTACAAATATTATTGAAGGTTTTGAGGATGTAAAACCAATGGTTTTTGCAGGTATTTACCCTGTTGATACGGAAGATTACGAAGAGTTGCGTTCATCAATGGAAAAGCTTCAATTAAACGATGCTTCTTTAGTGTTTCAACCAGAAAGTTCTGCCGCTTTAGGTTTTGGTTTCCGTTGTGGTTTCCTAGGAATGCTACATATGGAAATTATCCAAGAACGTTTAGAACGTGAGTTTGATATGACGGTTATTACCACTGTACCAAACGTGTCTTATTACGCTTACACCAATAAAAATCCTGATGTCCCTTTTATTGTAAATAATCCATCTGATTTACCGGAACCAACTATGATTAATAGGGTTGAAGAACCTTATATTAAAGCATCAATTATTACAAAAGCCGATTTTGTTGGAAATGTTATGAGTCTGTGTATCGAAAAACGTGGTATGATTACCAATCAAACCTATTTAACACCTGTACGTGTTGAGTTAACTTTCGAAATGCCTTTAGCAGAAATTGTTTTCGATTTTTACGATCGTTTAAAAACGGTTTCTAAAGGTTATGCTTCTTTCGATTATCATCCAATTGGTATGAGAGTTTCAAAATTAGTGCGTTTAGATGTCTTGTTAAATGCACAGCCAGTAGATGCGCTTTCTGCACTTATTCACGCAGATAATGCACATTCTATTGGTAAGAAAATGACAGAAAAGTTGAAGGAATTAATTCCGCGTCAACAATTCGATATTCCAATTCAAGCTGCTATTGGAGCTAAAATTATCGCTAGAGAAACCGTAAAAGCATTACGTAAAGATGTTACTGCAAAATGTTACGGTGGAGATATTTCTCGTAAGCGTAAGTTATTAGAAAAACAGAAAAAAGGAAAGAAACGTATGCGCCAAGTTGGTAACGTAGAAATCCCTCAAGAAGCTTTTATGGCGGTATTAAAATTAAACGATTAATACTCTTATAACGGACTTAATACAAAGTAAAAGCGGCTCTATTTTTAAAAATAGAGCCGCTTTTTTTAGGTGCAAACTTTTAGAATAGGTTTAGGCAACCGTTTCTGTGTTTTCAACATCAAAAGGTTTTCCTAAATACACTAAATGCCAATTAGGGCTTTCAATTTCCATCTTTTTATTGTTTGAAGAGATAATTTGTAATTCACCTTTATCGTCTTTAATAAATAAAGGAATAATATCTTTATTCGTATTTGTCACTTCAATTAAACTATCATAATGCGCTTGGTCTTTCAACTCAATCTCCTGGATACTTGGGTATTTACGAGTTACATTTGTTAGCGTATTATAATCGTCAGAATGAGAAAACAAACCTTCTTTAGGGTTATTGCCATCCTCTTTCATCTCGTCTATGGTTAACAGTCTAAAAGCTCCATTCTCACCAAACTGCCTAGAGTATTTTTTTATCGCATATTTGTTAATCTCAGCACTTCCTGTTAACGCCATTATATAACCAATATCGTTTAATTCGATATTATCACTTAAGTTATCAGAGTAAATATTAGTAGTAATAGCTTCTAAGCCTAATTCTTTAGCTTTAGCAATATTAGACGGATTACTATCGATTAACACAACATGTCTTCCGTTAGTTTCTAAATAATGCCCTAGTAATCGCGACATTTTTGAAGCTCCTACAATTAAAATACCTCGAGAATCATTTAAGAATACACCAACAACTTTCGCAAAAAGTCGCGCTGTGGTGGCATTTAATAATACGGTTCCTAATACAATAACAAAAACTAGTGGTGTAATGTATTCTGCATAAGCCACACCATCTTTTGCTAGCTTTAGCCCAAATAAAGAGGCAATACCCGCCGCAACAATACCACGAGGTCCCACCCAACTTATAAAGAGTTTTTCGTTAAGTTTTAAGGTCGATCCATAAGTACTTAAAAACACACCAATTGGTCTTATAATAAAAACAATAATACCAAATAACGCTAGAGTTTCCCACCTGTAAATAAGGTATAAATCTTCCATATTAATATTGGCAGCCAATAAAATAAATAAGATTGAAATTAACAATACACTTAAAGACTCTTTAAAATATAACAGTTCTTTTAAGTATGCCGATTTTGAGTTTCCTAAAACCATTCCCATTATTACAACGGCTAATAACCCAGATTCATGCGCAAACACATCCGATAAAACAAAAACACCTAATACAGACGCTAAAGCAAATACATTAAGTAAGTAATGTGGTACCCATTGTCTGTTAATAATTAAATTAAGAGCGTGCGCAAAGGTGTACCCAAAAGTAGACCCAAACAGCACAATTTTACCAAATTCTATAAACGCTGTTTTTGTAAATTCTCCACCACCATCGACAGATATAAACTCGAAAACTAATACCGCTACCAAAGCACCAATAGGATCAATTAAAATACCCTCCCATTTTAAAACCGCCGAAACGTCTTTTTTTAAGGGAATATTTCTTAGAATAGGGGTGATTACCGTTGGTCCTGTAACAATTATAAGTCCGGCAAATAGAAAGCGAATCTCCCATGATAAATTAAAGATGAAGTAAGCTGCAACCGCCGCACCGAAAAATGTAACCAGCGATCCAATAGAAATAAGTTTAGTAATAACCGGGCCTACATTTTTAATTTCGCCCATTCGCAGTGTTAATCCGCCTTCAAATAAAATAATACTAATGGCTAAAGAGACAAAATAGAATAAACTTTCCCCAGGGAAAAGTCCTTTTTCGCCGGTCCAAATAGGTTCAATCCATTTTGTTCCATCAGAAGATAAAAATTCTGCGGCAATTGGTCCTACCAAAAGTCCGATAAGAATTAAAGGTAAAATTGCTGGAATTTTTAATTTCCAAGCCATCCACTGCGCTAGTATTCCCAAAATAATTATCCCTCCTAATTCTACCATATTTCGTATTTTGGTGTGAAATTAATAATTTAATTTTTAAGGAGGTACTCTTTTTTGCTAAATACGTGTACGCTATTAGCTCTAAATCACACAAAACGGATTAAAATCATTTATTTTTTATGCTTAATTAAGTTTTATTTTTCTCAAAAAAAACATAGTAATTATACTTCATAAAGCCTTAAAAATAGTATAAAAACTAGTTTCTTAATAAAATCATAACGTCTATTAGTATGTTATACATATTTGCTATTTTGCAAGCTATATGAAATTATATCCAATACAAGCAGGAAACTTTAAGTTAGACGGTGGCGCAATGTTTGGCGTTGTACCAAAATCTCTATGGACAAGAACCAATCCAGCAGATGCTAACAATATGATAGATATTGCCGCTCGTTGTTTATTAATTGAAGACGGTAAACGCCTTATTTTAATTGACACTGGAATGGGCGATAAGCAAAGTGATAAATTTTTTGGTTACTATAACCTTTGGGGTAACGATAGTATCGATAAATCTTTAGCTAAATATGGTTTTCATCGCGATGATATTACCGATGTATTTATGACGCATTTACACTTCGACCACTGTGGTGGCTGCGTAAAATGGAATGCCGATAGAACACTTTTAGAACCGGCTTTTAAAAATGCTCACTTTTGGAGTAATACAAAACATTGGGATTGGGCAACACAACCCAATAGGCGAGAAGTGGCTTCTTTTTTAAAGGAAAACATCCTGCCAATGCAAGAAAGTGGTCAGCTAAAATTTACAGCATTACCAGAAACAGACCTATTAGAACAATCAGACTTAGGCTTCGACATCTTTTTTGCCAACGGACATACCGAAAAGCAAATGATTCCTATTATAAATTATAAAGGTAAAAAAATCTGTTTTATGGCCGATTTATTACCCACTGCAGGACATTTACCTCTGCCTTTTGTTATGGGCTACGATACAAGACCATTATTGACTTTAGACGAAAAAGAAAAATTCTTGAATCTCGCAGCAGATAATAATTATTACTTATTTTTGGAGCACGATGCACATAACGAAATTATTACAGTAAAACATACCGATAAAGGCGTGCGATTAAACGAAACCTTTACTTGTGATTCAATATTAAATTAAAAACAAAACCAATACACTTATGAAACCGATTAACAAAACACTTATTTTATCTGCATTTGCTGCAGTTTTATTATCAAGTTGTGGTGGGTCTGCGATTTTATCAACGCCAATCGACAATATTGATAATACACCAATAAAAGAAACAGAACTTACGCTTGCTGAAAAGCAAAATTGGGGACACTTAGATTTAGTTAGAGATACTATCCCTGG
>JAGPVI010000070.1 GCA_018067115.1 Bizionia sp.
GCCTAGTTTCGAGAATTCTGATACGTTAATGGGAAAGTATGGAGAAGAAGGGGATCGCTTGATTTTCAAGATTCTAAATTCTGGAGATTACCTATCTAAAGTTGATGATACGTTATACCAAAAGAAAGATTCGAATGCAACAACGGCTAAGATCTCTGAAAAAGCGTTGCGTTACGATTTAACAGTGCCTTTTGCACGGTACGTGGTACAACATCAAAATGAAATTGAATTCCCGTTTAAACGTTACCAAATGCAACCGGTTTGGAGAGCAGATCGCCCGCAAAAAGGACGTTTTAGAGAATTCTATCAATGTGATGCCGATGTCGTGGGAAGTGATTCCTTATTTCAAGAAGTTGAATTTATTCAGTTGTACGACAACGTGTTTTCAGCCTTGAAACTGGAAGGTGTTACCATTAAAATTAACAACCGAAAAATATTATCTGGAATTGCTGAAGTAATTGGTGCTAGCGATAAGCTAATCGATTTTACTGTAGCCTTAGATAAGTTAGATAAAATAGGAGAGGAGAAAGTAAAAGAAGAAATGTTAAGTAAAGGTATTTCTCAAGAAGGTATTAATAAATTACAACCTTTATTTACAATTTCTGGTACTTTCGAGTCTCAAATAGAAAGTTTAAAACCTATTTTAAGTACCTCGGAAGAAGGAACGAAAGGTATTGAAGAACTAAGTACTATAAATAAAACAATTACAGCTTTAGGTCTAAAAACGGCAACATTGCAATTGGATGTCACTTTAGCGCGTGGTTTAAATTACTATACGGGTGCTATTTTTGAAGTAGCTGCACCTAAAGGAGTAAGTATGGGCTCTATTGGTGGCGGTGGTCGTTACGATGATTTAACTGGTATTTTCGGACTTAAAAATGTAAGTGGTGTTGGTATTAGTTTTGGATTAGATCGTATTTATTTAGTTCTTGAAGAATTAGGTTTATTTCCAACAACCATTACAAAAACAACCGAAGTTTTATTTATAAATTTTGGCGATAATGAAGCGGTAGCGTGTTTAAAAGCGATACAAGCAATACGTGAAAACAGTATTAATGCAGAGTTATATCCAGACGCTGCTAAAATGAAAAAACAAATGAATTACGCCAATAAGCGTACTATTCCTTTTGTTGTTTTGGTTGGTGAAGAAGAGCTTAAAAATAAGACTTTTACCTTAAAAAATATGGAAAGTGGCGAACAAAGCAAACTTGATATAGAAGCTTTAGTTGCGCATTTTAATTAGAGATATCTTAATATCATTACACTTATAAATAAAAAAATCCCGGAAATACTTTCGGGATTTTTTGTTATGTTAAAATTGGAGCAAAATTATCTTAGAGTTAAATTAAGAGAAACGGTTAGCATATCGCCATTTCCTGAGAAACGTTCAGCCCAAACTTCTATATAATCATCCGTATCTAATTCAATTGTTCCTATTATAGGTAGAGCTATGATTTCAGAACTAGTTGTGGCTCTTCCATAAACCTTAGTTTGATTAATCACTGAAGCAGTAGGTGAACCTGCTACTCCCTTTGCTATGTATAGTATATAAATTGTTGTTGCAGCTGAGTTGTTTGCTTGAAATGAAATAGAAGCACTTGCTCCAAAATACCTTTTTTTCTTTCCTTTATATATAATTTTATTGTTACCATCTTTTTCAAATCGAAATAGGCTATTGGAGGTGGTAGTTCCAGTGACTTTTTTTACTACTCCTGTTCCAGTAAATGTTGTTAATTCTCCACTACCAACAGCTGCCGATAAATTTATGTCTCCCGTAGCCACATCATCATTTTCTCTAGGTATTCCTGGTGACGCTACAGCCCAAGAATTAGTAAAATTATAACTAGGGTACGATCCTGTAGTGTATCGTTTAACGTATCCAGAAGGAGCTGTGGTTGTTCCAGAAAAAATCGTTCCCTGTAAAACACCTGTTCCTACCGCTGGATTGTTACTAACATCTATAGCCACATCTGCCCCATTAAGAGAGCTAAAACCGCTAACTTTTCCTATTAAACCAAAGTTACCTGTAAATGTTTCAAACGTTCCATTGTTGTTTGCTAGCCATCCTTGGTTGTTTAATAGTAGATTTCCAATTTCGGAGTAAGTAATTCCGTTAGTATTGTTAACAAATTGTACAATGTTACTAAAATATAATCCTAAACCTGAAATATTACCAACACTCGTACTCATACCATCAATAGTAGTGTTTTGAAGTAATAAAGACGAGTTGGTTGCTATTCCAGGCCCAGTAATTTCAAATGCTTTAGTTCCTCGTAGTGTAACATTCCTGATACTACCACCAGTAGCTCCTTGAAAAACAACCCCTGTCGAGGAGAGTATATCTTCGTTGGTATCCATTCCAGATACATAGGCATTATTTAAATTAATAGGGGCTGTCAGATTAATAGTTCCATTTATTTCATAATAGGTGGTTGGAGTTAGCAAATAGCTTGAACCTCCTCCATTCACTAATTCTTCTGCTAAATCATCTACAGATTTAATAAGTTTATAATTATCTCGTTTAACATCGGTATTATTAGCTAATGCTATCCAAGAGGGAGTAGTGATATTGTAATAATAAAAGAGTTCCTCGTCTGTATCAAAAACCAATAAACTCTCCGCTGGACTGGTAATTCCTGTGCGTTCTAAAGTCGTCATTCTTGGCACTAACAAACCTTGTGAATTGGAGGTAATATCCATTGCAGAGGAAGGGTCTGGGGTTAAAGTGTTAATTCCGACTTGCGCATAAGAATATCCGGAAAATAAAATACCTATTAAGAGAAGTTTTATTAGTTTCATAATGTTAAGGGATTCGTTATTTGTTAAAAATCTCAATGTAAACATTGCATTTCATCTCTGAAATTAAGTGTTTTATCCGATAAATACAATAATATGACTTTG